>JAYVXM010000573.1:0-3364 GCA_043785205.1 Bdellovibrionales bacterium | reverse complement strand
TTCTCGAGGTAGTTGTACGCCCCCTGCTTCGTCGATTCGACGGCGTCGCGAACGTTCGCGAAGGCGGTGAGGATCAGGACGATGATCGAAGGATCGTGCGTCTTGATCTCCTTGAGGGCCTCGAGGCCGGAGAGTCGCGGCATGTTCACGTCGAGGAGCACGAGGTCGTACTTGCCGGCGCGAACGCGGTTTACGGCTTCCTCCCCGTCGGACGCCTGGTCCACGAGGAAATGGTTTTCGGAAAGGGCCGAGGCCACCGTCATACGGAGATCGGAATCATCATCAACTACGAGTACGCGATACATCGTTCGCTCCTTGGTTTGGGACTGGGTTTGAGTGCCCGGCGGTCAGGCCGGGTTGAACGTTCTCGGTCGGGGCCGGGTCGGCCTCGGACCGGAGGTTGGTCGGAAGAATAATCTTGAAGATGCTGCCTTCGCCGATCTGGCTTTCGACTTCGACGCGGCCGGAATGGGCTTCGACGAAGAACTTCGTCAGGTAGAGGCCGAGGCCGGTTCCGGAGACTTTCGTCGTCTGATCGTTCTTCGCACGGTAGAAGCGAGTGAACAAACTCGAAAGCTCTTCCTTCGTAAGGCCGATCCCCTGGTCGATGACCGCGATTTCGACGGTTTCGCCGAGGTCGCGCGAACGGATGGTGACCGAAGAGCCCGTCGGACTATACTTCATGGCGTTATCGATGATGTTCGTTAGCACTTTCGTGATGAGCGAAACGTCGAAACGAATTGGGAAGAGCGGTTCGAGCTCGAGATTCAACTGGATCCCCATCGTCTTCGATTGGGCGTCGAACCGCTCGAGGAGACGCTCGAGGACTTGGTTGACGTCCTTCGATTCGAGATTCAACGTCACCCGGTTCGATTCGACCTTCGTGAGTTCGAGCACGGAGGTGATGAAATGGTTCAGCTCCTCGGTCGAATTCATGATGTGGCGGACGTTCTCGCGTTCCGCTTCGTCGAGCTTCGTGCCGGCCCGGCGTAGGACCATTTCCGCGAGGCCCTGAATTCGGGCGACCGGCGTCTTGAGGTCGTGAGTCACGAGGCGAAGGAAGTTCGTCTTCAGCTCTTCGACCTGCATGAGGATTTCGTTCTTTTGCTGATAATCCCAGCGCCGTTTATATTCCTGAATCAGCCGGTACGGAACCGCGAGGTAGTACGCGAGGAAAATCCCGACGATTGGTTGGGACTCGCGGATCCAGAGGCCGCGAATCGAGAAAAGGATCTGGCCGACGAGGAGGAAGCCGATGGCGAGGAGGAGGGTGTTGAAGACGCCGTAGAGCGGCGTATAGGTGAATACCGACCAGATCACGAACGCCGTGACGAGAAACGTGGTGACCCAGTTCAGCCATTCCGGCGAACGCACGATTCCGCGGTTTCCGATGACGGCGTCGAGGATGTTCGCGTGCACGACCAGTTTCGGATTCACGAACGGACGCTTCGAATACGGCGTGAACGCGTAGTCTTCGGAGTCCGTCCGGCTCATCGAGCCGACGAGGACGATCTTGTTCTCGAGTTTGCTCCGCGGAATGCGGCCTTCGAGCACGTCGATCATCGAATAGACTTTATAGTCGGTTTTCGAGCCGGCTTTCGGGCCGTAGCCGGTGGAGCCCGAATAGCGAAAGAAGAAATACGAGGCGTCGATCGACGAATCCGAGAATTGGCCGCGGATGGACGTATCGAGATCGCGGCCGGTAAGCCGATGGGCGAGTTCGACATGGAACGAGGGTTTGCCGTAGAGGCTCAGGAGCGCTCGGCGCGTGATCTTGTCTTCGCCGAAGACGTTCCCGTCCTTATGGATGACCGAGACGGCGTGGGGGACCGCGGAAAGAGGATAGGGCGGAACGACTTCGCCGTTGATGTCGAAGGGAGTACCGAGAATGAAGGGAATGCCTTGGGTTTCGAGCCGGGAAGCGACGCCGACGAAGCGGCCGCCCCACTCGCTCTGGACCTGGTCCGAATACGTCTGGGCGACACGGTTCATGTCGACGAGATAGCCGATCGCTTTCGGGTGGACCTGTTCGAGGAGCTCGAGAAGTTTCACGTGGTGTTCAAGCGGAACCGGCGCGAGCTCGTCGAGGCTCGTGAGCGTGCGGTCGTCGACCGAGACGAGCACGATCTCCTCGGAAGGCGTCGGCTGGGTGCCCATCCGCATTCGGAAATCGTAGAGGGAAGATTCGATCCAGTTAAACTCGAGATTCATGAGGAAGGCGGTGAGAAGGATCGCGCCGGTCCCGATCACGAGCGCTCGCTCGTGTCGTTCCAGTAGCGCTTTGAGAGTCCTTCGCTTCGACATTCCACTCCCCATTGAGGTTTTGAATCTTAACGCGGCAGATTAGCGTGCCGCGTGATTCTGGATCGAAGGTTTTTTACCAGATGGGCGCATAATGCACCAGCCTTAAGTGCCTGAAACTCAGTGAAGAAAAGGAGGAGTGACCCTTTGGGAGGGGGGGCTGCGTTATACGCGACTTGGGTAACCAAAGATTACTGCATTGCGGTATATTCGATTTGATGGGGATTTCTTAGGGGTAGCCGCCTGCGTTTTAGGGTCGATCTAGGGGTAGCCGTATCCCAGGGACTCGGTTATCACCCCCGCGATGGCTCCGATTCTGAACGTCTCTTTCTACCGATTTACCCGCCTCGGCGACCTACCCGCCCTCCGCGACCGCGTGAAGGCGCGGGCGATCGGCGCGGGTTTGCACGGGTCGATTCTCCTGAGCGAGGAAGGGATCAACGGTTTTCTCGCCGGCGAGGAGTCGATCCTTCGCGAATATCTCGAGTGGCTCGTCGGGGAAATCCCCGGGCTCGCGGGAATCCGGCCGAAGGAATCGTACTCGGCCGATATTCCGTTCACGCGGATGCTCGTGAAAATCAAACGTGAAATCATTACCATGGGCCGTCCTGAAGTGATGCCGTCCGAACGGACGGGAAGGAGTCTCGAACCGGCCGAACTCAAGCGCTGGTACGACGAGAAGAAGAACTTCGTCATCGTCGATACGCGAAACGATTACGAGATCTCCCAGGGCGCGTTCGATAATGCCGTTCATTACGACATCGAGACTTTTCGCCAGTTTCCCGAAAAGCTCGCGAAGGAGGCCGAACGCCTGCGGGATCAAACGGTCGTGATGTACTGCACCGGTGGAATTCGTTGCGAAAAGGCCACCGCGCTCGCGCTCGATCTTGGGATCAAGGACGTCTACCAGCTCGAGGGCGGGATCTTGAAATATTTCGAGGACGTCGGCGGAAAGTATTATCGCGGCGAGTGTTTCGTTTTCGACCATCGGGCGGCGGTCGACCCGGGGCTCGAGGCGTTGCCGGAGCGGAAGTTTCGGGAGAAGGTCGCCGGTTTGAAGTTC
>JAYVXM010000572.1:0-3380 GCA_043785205.1 Bdellovibrionales bacterium | reverse complement strand
GAACGAAAGGGCGCCCGCCGCGGAGGCCAAAAGCAAAAGGGTGAAAATCGAAGTGCGTCGCGTCGAACTCATGTTCCCGGTGTATTCGATTCGTCGGTTAAGAGCAACCCGCTCCGCTCGGGAAGGAATGCAAGATCGTGGTGGTCGTTAAAGCGAACTTTCCACCAGCGGGACGGCGGCGCCAAAGAACCCGGAGTCGGGGTTTCCTGCATTTGACCGACTACGCGAAGCTTCATCCCCGGCTCTACCGCGCCGCGGTCGAGAAAGGACTCCGCCGGCCCGCTTTTCACGAGCCGAGATTCCGTAACGATCACGAGAGGATGTTTCTCGTTCCAGATCGCCCAGCCGCCGAGAACGAGGGCGACGAGGAGGGTGGTAAGTGCCGTTTGCAGAAAAAAACTCCGACGTTCCGAGATGAGAAAAAAGCCGATCCAAGCGAGGACCGAAAGAATTCCGAAGAAGAAAAAGAGGCCGTCAAGCGGGAGATAATCGCCGATCGTTTCGAAACCGTAAGACGTCGCGTCGAGCCGCGAAAGACCGAGCCATTTCACGACGGCCGCCGTCGCTTCGGCGAGCGGCTCGTCGATCCCCTGCCCCCCGTTACGATCGAGCGACTTCGCCTTCGTAAGATCGGCATAGGCGAGCGGATCTTGATTCAGGGCGTGATGGATCAAGCCGCGATTTAAATAGTAGGCGTAATTCCTCAGGGCGGCGTCCGGCGAGGCCTCGAGCTCGGTCAGTGCCTGGTCGAACTTTCCCTCTTTGTAGCGGTCGCGAAAATCCGCCGCCGCCGATGACGCAAGAAGTATGAACCCCAGGAAAACGGCCCGCATGAAGCGAGATTGCGGGGAGGGGCGGGAAGTTGCAACAGAAATAAGTGGATGATACTCCTAAAGAATTCTTTATCCCGAGGGTTTTTCCGTGAACACGAACGCTACGATCCGAAGCCAGCTTCTTTTCTCTCCGGCCTACGTCGCCGCGAAGGCCGCCTTTTTGAAAACGGCGCTCGACGGAGCGCGCGCGGCCGAAGGCATCCGGAGCGCGAGTTCGCCGGAAATTCACGCCGAATATCTCGCCGTTTTGAAGGGCCTCGAAAAATTGAAAGGGCGCGAACAATACTTCAACTACCTCTCGAACGGGATCGGGACCGGACCGTTCATCGAACTCCTCGACGGGAGCCGAAAGCTCGACTTAATCACGGGAATCGGAATTAACTTTTTTGGCCATACCCATCCCGCGCTCGTCGAAGAACTACTCGATGGAATCACCTCCGACGTGATGCAGGGAAACCTCCAGCCCGGCTTCGAATCGGAAGCGATCCTCCGAACCGTGCTCGCCCACGTCGGCGCAAAATCGCGGCTGAAACACGGATGGCTTCTCGGCTCCGGAACGATGGCGAACGAAACCGCGCTCAAGATCATCCGGCAGAAAAAATTTCCGGCGACGCGGATGTTCGCCTTCGCGGACTGTTTCGCGGGCCGCTCGACGGCGATGCAGGAAATTTCGGACAATCCGAAGTACCGCGAGGGCCAACCCACCTACGGCGAAGTCACTCACCTCCCTTTTTACGACCCGAAACTCGGCCTCGAGGCGTCGGCGGCGCTGACGGTGAAGCGGCTGGAGGAGGAAGTCCTCCGCCAGCCGGGAAAATACGCCGGCCTCATGGTCGAACTCGTCCAGGGCGAGGGCGGTATCCGCTACGCGCCCCGCGAATGGTACGTGAAGGTATTCGCGGCCGCGAAAAGGGCCGACCTCGCCCTCTGGGCGGACGAGGTCCAGACCTTCGGCCGGCTCGAGAGCCTCTTCGCGTACTTGCATTTCGATCTCGCGGAATACTTCGACGTCGTGACGATCGGAAAACTCCTACACGCGTGCATGGCGCTCTATACGGACGAGATGAATCCGCGCGCGGGCCTCGTCGCCGGCACCTTCACCGGAAGCGCGGCGGCGCTCCGGACCGGCCGCCGCGTCGTCGAGATGCTCACATCCGAAGGATTCTACGGTCCCGAAGGAAAGATCGCGAAGCTTTCGAAGCACTTCGAGAATGGAATCGAGCGGCTGAAATCCGGGTCGTGCCGGGGACTGATCGGCGAAGTCCGCGTGATCGGCGGGATGATCGGATTCGGTGTGCTCGGGCAGACGCTCGACGACACGAAAAAAGTCCTGATGAAGCTCTTTTCGGAAGGCGTGGTCGCGTTCTATGCGGGTCACGACCCCTACGTCGTCCGCTGCCTTCCGCCATTCGGCGTGATGAAGACCGCGGAGATCGATCTCGCGCTTTCGGTCATCGAGAAAACCCTGTTGAGCTTTAAGAGCTAGGAGCCCCCGTGAGAGACTTTCTCGAAGAAGCGAAAAAAATCGTGAGTATTCCCTCCGTTTCCGCCGACGGAAACGAAGAACTCGCGAATTGGCTCGTCGAACGGATGAAAGCGGGCGGACTTAAAACCCAGACCCAGACGGTCACCCACTCGCTCGACCACGTTTCGAAACGCCAGTTCAACGTGATCGGTATTCTCGGCGATCCGCTCGTGAATTCGAAAATCAAACGCGGGCTCCTCCTGAACACCCACATCGACACGGTCGGGCCGGGCCTCCTCGCCAATTGGACGGAGAACGACGGAAATCCGTTCCGCGCGATGATCAAAGGGAATAAGCTCTTCGGGCTCGGCGCGGCCGACGTGAAACTCGATTTCCTCTGCAAACTCCGCGCGATCGAAAAATACCGCGAAAAGAAGCTGAAGCAACCGATCTACCTCGTCGGCACGTGCGGCGAGGAAATCGGAATGTTCGGAGCGAAATACCTCATCCAGTCGAAGGCGCTCAACCCGAAATACGTTCTCGTCGGCGAACCGTCCGAGCTTTCGGTCGTCTACGCCCATAAGAGCTTGAACATCTTCAAAGTGAACATCGGTTTTCAGATGGTCGCGAAGGACGCAAAGGGTTTTAATCGCCGAATCTTCATCGAGTCGTTCGGCAAGAGCGCGCACGGAAGCTATCCGCATCTCGGAGTGAACGCGATCCACCAGCTCATGGATCTCATCCGGGACTCTGGAGAACAGGGGTACGAAATGAAGTTCGTCCGCTTCGAGGGCGGCGAAACCGTGAACAAGGTTCCCGACCGGGCGACAGCCGAGTTTTATCTGACCGCCCACCAATTCGAGGACTATAAGCGCTTCTTCCGGGACCTCGTCGTCCAGACCGGGATGGAGAAGGCGTTTCGGCTCGAGGCTGGCGGGGGAGAAGACGTCGGCATCCGATTTATTCCCGATTCGGTCTTCGAATGCGCGACCCGCGTTTCCGACCTCTTCCGCCGAATCTCGCTCCAGTTCGCGAAGATCAATGACCCGTCCTTCAACCCCTCGCACTCGACGGTGAACTTC
>JAYVXM010000571.1:0-3383 GCA_043785205.1 Bdellovibrionales bacterium | reverse complement strand
CGTTCGGATCGAAGTTCCGGATGACTCCCCGTTCGTCGACGAAGAAAACTTCGGTCGAGAACCACTGCGTGAGGATCGTCTGCAGTTTACGAATGACGTGAATGTGCTTGAGTTCTTCCCAGTTAATCACAGGTACTTCCCTCCGAAGTGGGCGATGAGAACGGATACAGCCAAAGAAACTTTTTCCTATACTGCATATCGGACTAATTCGATCAACTTTTAGACTATGTGCGTAAAATAGTTCGTCACTGTGAATTTCGACTAAAAATCGGACAGTTAGGATCCTGATCAATTGTTAAGGGTGGAATTGAAATCGAATCCCGCGGCCTTAGCGGGCAATCGAATAGGGCTTGGGCACCGCTCCGTTCATAGGGTTAAAGGACTCGCCTTGGAAATTTACCGCCCTAACGGACCGCCGCGGATTCCTAAGTTCCCGGCGTCTTTGCCAGCGAATTAAACCGACTCGCGCTCTCGATCCCGTCGAGCACCGAGTCGCCCCACTTCCCCGTCCACTCCTGGGCGCCGATCCATTTCGCGGCGAGTCCGCCATCGCGCAGGATGAGGTAAGTCTCCGGAAACTGATAACTCCCGAACGAATCCGAAACCGCGGCCTCCGGATCGAGCACGGAAACGACGTTCTCCGGAAGCGTGTCTTCTTTCAGCACCGTATGCGCTTTTTCCCAGATCGGATCCTGGCTCACGAGAAGCCAATGAATCGCGCGCCCATTCTTATCCTTCGGAAGTTTCTTCGCGGCCGCGAGAATTTCCGGAATTTCCGGCACGCAGGGCGGACACCAGCTCGCCCAGAAATGGACGATCACGATCGAATCCTTCCAGTCGGCGAGATGCACCGTTTCGCCATTCGCGCGCTTCAATCGAAAATCCGGAGCGGCCTTCAGTCCTCCGCCAGGTTTCGCGGAAGGTCGCAGCGCCGACTGACCGAAATACACACCACCGGCGAGAACGGCGGTCACGCCGAAAAGGAGAAAGAGGTGGGAACGTTTCATTAAGACCATCATAACCATTCCGAAGCACCGCCCCAATCGTCATTTTTGTGCCGCCTATATTCGAGTTGGCGCCCGACCTACCGTAAAAACGCACCCAAATCCGCCGATTTGCGCTTTTTTATCGAATCCTCCTATAATAAAGCATGGGCCACGCCCTCGTCTTAAACGCCAGTTTCGAACCCCTTCAAATCGTCACCTGGCAGCGCGCCATCCAATTGCTCTTTCAGGGCAAAGTCGAGGTGATCGAAGAGTCCGAAAAAGAAGTCCGCACCGTACGGCTCACGATTCGCGTGCCCGCGGTCCTTCGCTTGCTCGAATATATCCCGCTGAAAAAACGAAAACAGATCGTGCGATTTTCGCGCACGAATGTTTTCATCCGCGACCAGCACCGCTGCCAGTACTGCGGAAACAGTTTCCTGAAATCCCACCTCACGCTCGATCACGTGATGCCCGTCGTTCAGGGCGGTGGAAAAAGCTGGGAAAATATCGTCACCGCCTGCAAGCCGTGCAATCAGCGCAAGGGTGGCCGCACGCCGAATCAGGCGAAAATGAATCTCGTTCGTACCCCGTTCCGGCCGACGTGGCTTCCGGCGACCGCGATTCGCATGACGGTTTCGAAAACTCCCGATCGCTGGAAGATCTACCTAAACCTCCTTCGGGACGACGCGAAGGACGACGAAGACCTCGACGATTCTTCCTAGACGGTCTAAACTCGGAACGTGGCTAAATCCGCTCCGAGTACACGCGACACGCGTAAAACCGATGACTGGATCGACGGCGTCGTTCGGACATACGGAGATCTCCTCTTCGATCTGTGCCAAACGATGCTTTGGAGCTCGGCCGACGCGCCCGACGCCTACCGTTCGATCCTGCGGACTCTCGCCCGCCGTCGCCGGACCGAGCGCTATACCCGCTACGAACGACCGTGGATCCTCCAGATCGCCTTTCGGGAACTTCGGGGCATGAAGAAGCGAAGTCCGCGACTCCTGACTCCCGCCGAACAGGTCATGCTCGATTCGAATCCGGATCCCCGCGCCCGGCTCCGCTTTTTCGATTCCTACTTTCATCGCCTGCCGATCGAGTCACAGTGCCTCCTCATCCTACGCGACAAGTACGGAATCCCCGTCTCCGAAGTCTCGTCCGTCCTCGAGCTCCCGGAAGCGAGCGCGCGCCTCCAACGCCTTCAAGCGCTCCGGACGCTCGAATCGTGGATCTACGGGGGTGAGCTTGGAACGGCATGAACGAACGCACGACTCGGAGACCCGAATCGATTGCTTCGAGGCGATGAATCGGATGACGGACGCGCTCGACGGGCTCCTCTCGCCGAAAGTCCGTCACGCCTTCGACGAACACGTCGCCCGCTGCGGAGACTGTCGGGTCCACGCCGATCACCTCCGCGAGCTTCTTCGCGTCCTTCATCATCAGCCACGCGCGACGATGCCGATCGAGCTTCGCGAAGATCCCCTCTCCTTTCCGATCCGTCGCCTTCGACGATTGCTCTCGAATCCACGCGCGGTCTGGCGCGACTTTCCCGTCGCCGTCCGCCTCCTGATCGAAGGGATTTCGATCGCCGCGGTCGTCGTGCTCGGAATCCGTCTTGGACCGGTCGCACGCGAAATGTATGAAGCCCGCATGGAAAAGCGACTCCAAACCATGATCGCCGCCGAAGACCTCTCGAATCAGTCCGTTCCCCTCGTCCGCGGAAAAGGCGACGCCGACGAAGCCGAGGAACTCGCGAGTTCCGAAGGAGATTCCGAGGGTTCCGCGGGAATCGACGTCGGCCCGGACGTCCAAGTCGGAAAATCCGAGATCTGGCGCTTCAACCTCAAGACGGACGCCCCGACGATCGTTCGCGGGGAAATTCTAAAAGCGCTCAAGGAAACCGGTATTCCGGAAACGACGCCGGGAATCGGCGGAGTCGAAGCTCCCGGCGGGATTCAGTTCGACCTCCTCGTTCCCCAGACCGTGATCGCGCCACTTAAAGGCCAGCTTGAACGACTCGCCGGAACTCCGAGCGAGAACCTTCCGTTCAGCGAGACCTTTACCTGGTATAAGAATCGGTCAAAAAAACCGATCCCGAACGGGATGAGCCGAGTCGTCATCTGGCTCTCCCAGATCTAGCATCCGTAAGTAGGCTCGCTCCCGGATGGGCGGGCTATGCCCGACCGTAGCGAGCGAGCTGGTCTAGAAGCCGCTATTTATCGATGTTATCCATGAGATCGCCGACATCGTATTTGATATAGCGGGAATTCTTCATTTCCGGAGACGGGACGACGACGTCGTCGGGACCGTAAGTGTGGGTCGACTGCGGGCTGCGAACCGGCGTCGAGGCGTTCACCCGCACGTCGCGCGCGACGCCCGCGTTCGGGTTCGAGA
>JAYVXM010000570.1:0-3393 GCA_043785205.1 Bdellovibrionales bacterium | reverse complement strand
GGGCTCGACCAACGCGGGAAGCGCCGGATTTTTTCGTCCGAGGGAGGAGAGCGTGGTCGGATCGGGAACGAGCGCCGGGCGGAGACGCGGGAGGTACCAGTTCACGAGCTGGGGAGAGTAGTCGGCGAGGACCCCCTGACCGTCGCGCGCCTCGGCCGCGATTCTCGCGACGGCCTCCCGAAGCGGCTGGGGCGTCGTCGCGGTCGCGTCGAATCGAACGATGCGCAAACCCTGAAACGGCGCCGTTCCGCCGGCGAACTCGACGAGGAGAAGGGTCGCGACGAAGGCCGCGACGTATCCCCGTCGGGATACGCGTGAAGCCGCGATCGTGGGGACGCCGAGCGCGATCGGCCAGAAGAGGAACGGACCTGCGAGCGGAAGATAGTAGCGAACCTGGGAATAAGGGTGGAGGTCGAAGACGCGCACGCCGACGACGACGGCCACGAGAAAAATCACGGCGAGCCGGAGTTCCGCGCGCCAGCCGTCGGTCGGGAGCGGTTCGCGGCGAAATCCCGAGGCGAGGAAAAACGTGAAGACGAAAAACACGATGGCGTACGTGATTTCGAAGCCGCTCTTCAGTCCATGCGCCTTATGGTAACCGAGCGCCCCCCAGATCGCGCTCTGTTCCCAAGGTCGTACGAGCGCGAAGAGCGCGAGAGTTCCGGCGCCGACGATCGCGGCGAGCGCGAATGTTCGCCGTGAAAAGCGTTCTTCGACGGCGAAAAGGAGCGAGAAGAGCCCGGCGCCGAGGAGTCCGACGATCGTCTGGGTTTGAAGGAGCGCCGCGAGCACGACGCCGAGAAAGAGGGTCGGGGCGAGCGGCGCCCTGCCCCGCATTCGCCGTTCCCTTCGGATCACGCCGAAGAGAGTCCAGGCGAGGAGGAAAAGGAAATCGGTGAGCGCATGGTAACGCGCGGTCCGCGCATGAATAAGGCGGACACTGCCGATTCCGTAAAGGACCGCGACGCCGACGGCGGGGACCGCGCCGAGCGAAAGGCCGGAGAGGAGACCGGCGGCGACGAGGCCGCTCGTCGCGGCATGGAGGATGACGAACGGCGCGCGAACGGCGGCGTCGGGTGCGAGACCGAGCGCGGATCCGAGGCGTAGCCCGAGCGCGGCCGCGTAGAACTGGAGCCATGGCGTATAGCGATGGAACGCGCCTTCTTCGATTTCGCGACCGCCGGCGTTTACCGAGAGATTTCCGGCGGGGTCGTAGATTTTCGGAAACCCGCTTTCCACGATCGAGCGTGCGCGTTCGGCCGTTTCCTGTTCGTCGGCCCAGAGCGTGCGGTACCCGAGGCCGGCACCGGCGATCCCGAGAACGATTCCGAAGGCGGCGAAAAAAGCGACGAGGCGCATGGGGTCTTCATCGTAAGGCGATTCCGGGGCCGAGTTAAAGCTTTTTTAGGTGAATTGAACTTCCAACGCCTCCGCCCTTCCCCTAATCTGAACCGACTAACCCTTTCACTGGAGAATTCAAGATGCGCTTCTCATTCGTCCTGTCCCTCTTGCTCGCTTCGACCGGAGTCGTTTTCGCGGATGCCGAAGTCGGTAAATCCGCCCCCGATTTCACGTTGACCGATACGCAGGGAAAGACCCACGCGTTGAAGGACCTGAAGGGAAAAACGGTCGTCCTCGAATGGCTGAACTTCGACTGCCCGTTCGTGAAGAAGCATTACAAGTCGGGGAATATGCAGAAGCTCCAAGCGGCCGAAACCGCGAAGGGTACCGTTTGGCTATCCGTCGTTTCTTCGGCGAAAGGGAAGCAAGGCTACTTCGAACCGAAAGAGATGAACGCGCGTCAGGCGAAGGAAAAAGGGAAGCAAACCGCGATTCTCTACGATACCGACGGAAAAGTCGGGAAGGCGTATGGAGCAAAGAGCACCCCCCACATGTTCGTAATCGACAAGGATGGTAAGATCGCCTACCGCGGAGCGATCGATGACAAAGATACGACGGAAGTCGAAGACGTCGCGACCGCGAAGAATTATGTCATTTCGGCGCTCGAAGATCTTCGCGCGAACCGCAAAATCGCCACGACCGATACGAAATCCTACGGCTGCGGCGTTAAGTACGAATAGACGCGAACCGCGAATCGAAAACGCTAAGAAGCGGAGCGGCGAAGGCTATTCTCGATCGTCGCGCGCTGGCGACGAATCTCGGCGAGGGCGTCCACGATCGGCGTAACCTCTTCGCCGAATCGCGCGCGCTCGTAGAGGACGAACCAATTACGCACCGAAAGCTCGATCTCGAGCTTCCCCCGCGGTGCGGCCCCGAGACGCGCGCAGACCCGATCCATCCGCTTCCGTTCGCGGACGAGCTCCGTTTTGACTCGGCTGAGTTCAAAGCCTCGGGAACGAAGTCGGAGCCGGCGATAGATCGCTACGGCCATGAAGGAGAGGAGGACGGCGCCGGTGCCGAAGATGACGAGGAAGAGGTAGAGGTTCGCGTCGGTATCGCCGGATTTGAACGGATTTTTTCCGTCCGCGAGCTGCGCGCCGATCTTCTTGGCCTTCTCCCATTGGGCGGCGAGCGAATTTTCGCCTTCGCCGTAGTTCAGGATGTACTGGGTCCACTTCGCGCTCGCCCAGTCGTAGGTGTCCCGTATCCAGTCGCCCACCGTAGAGAAGTGCATCACCTTCGGAGTAGGATCGAACGGACTCCACCCGTGATCGGGGACGTAGACTTCGACCCAGGCGTGCGCATCGGACTGACGGACGGTGAGAACGTCGCCGATCGCGTTCCGGGTCACGCGAAAACCTGCGACGAGCCTAGTCGGGACGCCCCCCATCCGGAGGAGGATCGCCATCGACGACGCGAAAAGCTCGCAGTGTCCGGAACGTTCGACGAAGAGGAAGCGTTCGATGGGAGGGAGTTTCTGGTCTTCGAGATCACCCTTCGGTCCGGGATCGTCCTCGGCATATACGGCGGCAAATTTTTCCCGTTGAAAATGCGCCTGAACCGCGCTGATTTTCGCGTCCGTCGTCTTTTTTCCTTGGAAGAGGCGTTCACTGAGGGCTCTCATCCGCGGCGTTCGAAAATGATCCGGGACGGCGAGTTCGGCCGCCGTCGGAAGATCCTGGGGCGCCTTATTTCCCGCCAGTTCGACCGCTGCGAAATAATTGAAACGCTGGTTGCGCGACCGCGATTCGCGCCATTCGGCGATATTCGTCCGTTCGGCACGCCATTTATATCCGTAAAGCTCGACGGAAACGTCCTGGGTTCCGTACGGAACCGGAAGGTTTGCCGGTCCGATCATCTCGCGGATGATCATAAGCGTCGGCAGCGCCGCGCGGTCGCCGAGGGTGGCGATCGGCTGAAGTTTCGTCGGCGCCGGATTCCAATGGTTTCCGTCGAGGACGCTGAGGACGCGTGATCGGAGGAGTCCGGAGG
>JAYVXM010000569.1:0-3401 GCA_043785205.1 Bdellovibrionales bacterium | reverse complement strand
GACGTCGTCATGGCAACGAAGAGATCGCGCTTCAGATCACCTCGATGGCGGACGTATTTACGATCCTCCTCGTGTTCCTTCTGAAGAGTTATTCGGTGAGCGCAATCGACGTGGATGTCGGTAAGGAAATTAAACTTCCGATCGCCAATGGTGGAACCGAAAGCGTCGAAGCGATGAAGGTCCAAGTCACCGAAAGCGGAATCACGCTCGAAGGACAACCCATCATCAAGTTCGAAAAGTATGAACCCCGGTCCGGAGAAGTAGCGAAGGACGGCACCATGCCGGAGCTCGTGAAGGCGCTTCGGAAAGAACGCGAGAAGCAGCGCCAGATCGCGTCTGCCTCCGTGAAGGGCGGCGCGAAACCCGAGGACGCCGTACGGAAGAACTTCGATTCGAAGCTCCTCGTCATCGCCGATAAAAAAGTGCCCTATCGCTTATTGAAGAACGTGCTTTCTTCAGCCTCCGAAATGGATTTTACGGATTTCAAATTGGTCGTGGTTACCGCGGACTAATGGACAGGACTGAGAGATGAGACTCGCCGAGCTACGAATTGCAGGATTGATTTTAGTACTGACGCCCTTCGGGATCGTCGGTTCCCCTGCGTTCGCTGCGGCTCCGAATCCTTCTCCGTCCCGGATCCCGAATCGTCAGCCGGCTTCGAAGACGAGCGCGGCGAAGTCCATGGTCACGAAGCAAGAGCGGGTGGACCGGGCAATCGACGAAATGGCCGCTTCTTCGCGGGAAACCGCGATCCTAAACCTGAAGCGGATGCTGAAGCTCAAGCGCGGCACCCCGGAAGAGCCAATGCTCATCTGGCGCCTCGCGGACATGGAGTGGCGCTCTTCGAAGTCGTATTTCCGGGTCGGCGTCGTCGCCGATAATGGAATCGGGAAGGCCGGAGCCGACCGTCGGTTCGAGGAGCTTCTGGAATCCTGCGTCGCTCATACGACGGAAATCCTCACCCGTTTCCCGAAATTCAAAAGTATCCGCGACGTCCTGATCCGTCGCGGCCGGGCTTTCAACGAACTGAAGAAGAAAGAATACGCGATCAAGGACTACATGGATTACATCGCGCGCTATCCCGATGAGCGCCAGACCGTGGAAGTCCGCCTGATGGCGAGCGACGTTCTCGCGGAGCAGAACAAGCATCAAGACATCCTTAAAATTCTGAAACCGGTCGACGTGAACCAAAATCTCGGTGGCCTCGAAGGGCAAGTCGTCGAAAAGCAAGCGCTCGCGAACTTCAACGTCGAAAATTATCCGGAAGCGATCCGGAAGGCCGAATGGCTCCTTCGTTACGACCGCGCGCGCGGACTAAATAAGGAGACCGGCGGACATTACGACGAAGTCGTCGCTATGGTCGCTCTTTTCTATGGTACCGCGTTCGACAAGCGTCTCGCCGGTTACTCGCTCGAGCACGCGATGGAATACTTCAAAAAACTCGAAGGCGGCCAAGTCTTCGGGAAGATTTCCCACGAATTCATCATTGTGATGCGTTCGAAGGAAATGCAGGCCGAAACGCTCGCCTGGAAGGATCTCGCGCTGACGCGCGCGCCGAAGGCGTTCGGCACCCTCTGGATTTTGGTCGACGTATACGACGCGATCATCAACTGGAAGGCTTACGCTCGGTTTAACAACATCTATAAGGACTTTGACGGCTTTTTCGACAACAATCCGGGCGCGATAGCGAAGGCTCACCAAGAAGAGTGGTTCAAGAAGTTCAAGAAATCGTTACTCGAGTACGCGGACAAGATCTACGCGACCCTTCCGAAGAAGGACGCAAACGAGAACGACTATAAAGTCGTACAGTCCCCGTACCTCCTGACTTTGAACACTTATATGCGGATTACCGATCCGCGCGACGAGCTCAAGGCCCGGGTCCGTTTCCGCATCGGGGAGTTCTACGCGAACGTGAAGGACTGGGACCGCGCCCAAGCGGCGTTCACCGACGTCTACCAAGGCAAACTTTTCATTGTGAAAGAGCCGGAACTTCGGGATCAGGCTCGCCTCCGCGCGATGACCGCCCGCTACGACGCTTTCAAGGAAAAGGGAGTCATCCCGCAGTCGCTCAAGGCCGCGAGACTCGCTGTCGCGAAGAAACCGTTACCGGGCGACGTCGTCGAGTGGATCAAATGGGTGGACGAAGTTTCCGCTCAAAAGACGAGCCAACCCGAAGTGATGGATAAGCTCCTATTCGAGGCGAACCGTGTCGTTTACGCGAACGGGGACGTCGACACCGCCTATAAGCGGATGCTTTCCTATGTCGGTTCCCGCCCGAATTCGAAATTGACGCCGGCGGTGTGCGCCCTGATCATCGATACCCTGATCGAAAGCGAAGCCTGGGTCGCGACCCGGACGCTCGCGATGAAGTTCCAGCAGATGCCGAACGTGGCGGTCGGAGAGTTTAAGACGAAACTCGTACAACTCGAACGCGACTCCCATTACAAGATCACGATGGGCGTCTATAAGAACAAGGACTATCCGAAGGCGAAGGCTTTCGGCGACGAACATCTCAAGCTTTATCCGGATTCGAAGTATAAGATCGAGATCCTTGCGATGATGGGGAAGATCAGTCTCGAACTCAAGGATACGGACGCATCGCTCGCGTATATGAACCAGGTGATCGAGCTCGCTCCGAATCATGAATCGGTCGGAATCGCATATTTTATCCGAGCAACCGACGCCGAGAAAAAATTCCGCTTCAAGCAAGCGTTCGAAGACTATTCGAAAGTGCTGAAGCTTCCGGCCGATAAGCGCGGAATCAGCGACGCGGACACCCCGGCGTTGAAGAAAAAGCTCTTCGTTCTTGGGCTGGTTTCGGACGACGCGAAGGTACACGACACTCTCGTGCGGAGCCCGGACTATTGTGGAAAGGACCACCCGGAAGCGCTCCACTCGGAATGCGAACGCCTCGAAGCGGTGGCCGCGATCGAAAACGAATCGGATCGCCGCTCCGGTTGGGCGTTTATCGAGCTCGGAAACAAGGCGCCTAAGGACGTGAAGGCGGCTTGGTACGCGGCGGCCCTCGCTCGCGGCGCAGCCCTTCCGAACACTGTGCTCATTTCGACGGCCGAAGAATTCAAGAAATCGTTCGATAAGCTCGACTCAATGACCCAGATGGAAGTGCTCGTCACCCTCCCCCGGACCATTCCCGCCGTTTACGCGAAGAAGATGGACACCGTCGAGGGGAATTCGGAGCTCGCGAAGAAAGTCGACGATCTCCAACGCACTCTGAACAAGCGGGTTCGCGAAGTCCAGGGTCTTGAAAAGGTCGCCGCCTCGCTCCTCACGCTACCGTCTCCGGAAATGCGCGTCCGCGTTCTCGGCCACCTCGCGAAGGCCTACGAGAAGATCGCCGAGCATCTGCGTACGATACGGGTACCGAAAGGGTTTAACGAGGA
>JAYVXM010000568.1:0-3401 GCA_043785205.1 Bdellovibrionales bacterium | reverse complement strand
GCGTGATCAAATTGATGTCCTCGTGCGCAGCCGCGCGAATCGCGCCGGCTTCTTCATCGCCGGTGAGGCCCGGATAGTGGATCGGACGAAGGAGCGTTTCCTTCGAGCCCGAACTCATCATCGTGAGCGGCATCGAGAACCGTTGGCGCACGGAATCCGGCGTGTTGTCCTGGAGCCAACCGAGGAGCTCGACTCCGAGACCGGTCATGCGATCGTACATTTCACGCGTCTTTCCGGAAAATCCGGTCGGGATCGGCGTCTCGAGGAAAAGGTGGAAGAACTCTTTCAAGTCCTTCACCTTGCTGTCCTTGGCATTTTCCGTCTTGAACGGAAAATAACCGGCCTGCGTTTTCGGGTCGAACTTGTAGTTGATTTTATCCGTACCGTCGAACCACTTCCCCCACTCGGTGAAGACGTCGCGAATGAGTTCGTGCGGAATGGGATGGTTAGCGATCACGGCGAACCCCGTGGTTCGGAGGGATTCGGCAAACTGCTTCGGAGCATCGGGACTCCCATAAACAACTCGAAGAACTCGCATACGGAAGGGATACTCGACACGGCGCCCTGAAACGAGAAAAAAGCGGGTTTCGAGCCGGAAACACTGTTATGCGTGATTTAGATCAGCTTTAGAAGCCGCGGTCGGTCATTTACCCCCTTGCGCGAATGACTCAGTGCGTGGTAAATCACCCCATCTCAACGTGAACCCCGGAGTACCGCCATGATCCGCCCATTGCTCGCCCTCGCCGCCCTCGTGTTATCCACGCTGTCCGCATTCGCCGCCGATGATTATGCATGCGACTTTACGATCACCCGCGAAGGGCGTCCCGTCGGAACGATCGAACTCGCCCAGGCGTACGGCACCACGACCGGCCACCTTTACACCGTTCCGGTTTCCGCGAAGAAGGACGTCTTCGGCAAAACCGTGAAGAAGGTCGAAATCTCGCTCGATGGAACGATCGATAATCAAGGCGGCTCCGGGAACGACAGCTCGATCAAAGCCGAATTGATCCTCGTGACGACCCAGGATCGTGGCGGCGTGATCGCCCACCGCCATTCCGTCGTGAAAACTAGGCTCGGAAAAATCGAAGGCAAAGGCACCCTCACCGTGAACTTGAATTCCACCGAAGGCTACGTCACCCAAGGCTACTGTGAAACGCGCGACGGCGAATAGTTCGAAGCGCGCCGCCGGGGGGACCCTCGTCCTCGCCGCGCTCGCGATCGGCCTTTTCCCGTCGGGCGGCGCGCAAGCCGGCGGAATCGATCCGCGTCCGGCGGACTGGATTTCCCATTCGATCCCGATGCGCGACACTCGCGATCCCCTTCCGCGCCGACAGCGGGCCGACGCGGAAATCGAAGTCATCGAACTTCCGTTTCCGGCCGACCACTCTCCGACCGGCGTGCTCCTCATGATTCCGGGATTCTTTCAGAACGCCGCTTCGTTCGATCTCCTTCCCGAAAAGAACGTTTCGATCGCCCGCGCCCTGCGGGATCGCTTCGCCTTGAAGGTTTATCTCCTGAACGTGCGCGGCCTCGGGAATTCGAGCCGCGCCCGTCGCCTTCGCCTCGACGATTTCGCAATCGACGATATTCCGGCGGCCCTCCGGTGGGTCGCGGAGCGGGAGAAAACGAAAGTGATCGTTTTCGGCCATTCTCAAGGCGCGATGATGGTCCAAGCCTCTTTCGCCGGACTCGATCGCTGCGGAACGGCGACGAATTGCTTTCGCACGGAAACGGCGAATTTGCGGCAAAACGACGCGCGCGGGCTGGCGATTTCGGGATCGAACGTCGCGCTCACGACGACCGACCCGAGGAGCGGACTCGAACGAATCGGAAAAATCGGCCGCCCTCTGAAGTCCATTTTGCACGCGCTGCTCGATCGTATCGGCGTGAAAAACTTAACCCGAAGCGGTCTCCTCCGCGGGTTCGCCTACCTGAAGGTCTGGGAGTTCCTTTACCACCGCGCAAACGTGAGCCGCGAAGCGGAGTTGGCGCTCTATCAGCGCACGATCGAAGGGTCCTGGTCCGGCGTGATCACCGACTACATCGACGGCATTCACGACGAGGGGCTAAAGGCCGACGGTTCCGGCGAGCGCTATGCCGACGCGCTCGAAAAAATCCGGATTCCCGCGGTCTCCGTCGCCTACGGACTCGATCCGCTGGCCGAACCGGAACCGACCCGACGCGATAGTTTCGCGCGGCTCGGAAGCGCGGAAAAACAGTTTTACGTTTGCGAATCCCAAGGGCACGAGGACTTCATGATGGTCGAATCGATGCACGCCGACTGGGACGCGCCGACGGCCTGGTTGCTCGGTCATTCGTCCGGGAAATGAAGAGTTGCGCATTGCGTTAATTTGCGATATTTCTTCCCACGGAGCCCACTATGAAAACCCTTTCCACGATTCTTTTGACCTTGGCCGCGTTCACTCAAATGACCGCGAATGCGGACGAAATCCTCCGCTGCGACGGCCGCGCGCTCGTCCTAAGTCGGGATAAAGTCGGAACCCCCGAAATGGGTCACGGATACTACAGCGTGAAGGCGACGTTCAACGACCGCGGAATCGCGCAGTATTTCGTCAACGCCGGCGCGTTCGCTCCGCAAAACTTTCACTCCGACTGGAACGACGCCTTCTACACGACGGGCGACCTCCAGACCGCCCCGAACGGCGTCGACTACACGACGGACGCTTACATCACGGTCGGCAACTTCAATCCGCGCGTCGTTACGAATCTTATCGTCTTCACGCGCCAGGGTTCCGGGATGCACCTCGA
This sequence comes from Bdellovibrionales bacterium, assembly GCA_043785205.1. GTDB lineage: Bacteria > Bdellovibrionota > UBA1018 > UBA1018 > UBA1018 > JACMQW01. The sequence goes on along the minus strand of JAYVXM010000568.1, from coordinate 632 downwards.
AGCCTTCCCGGTGATCGGTCATTTGAACGGCGGCTCCGTGATGCTCGGAAATCGCCTCGCCGACTGGAATTTCCGCAGCTGCAATTAATTCCTGGCCGTTCCCCAAAACGGAGTACGATGATTTTCGAAGCATGAAGTGGGTCTCATTTATTCCCGCAATTTCGCGACGCCTGGTGATTCGGGCCGCCCAGTACGATTCCGAGCCGGTTTTCCTTTCGGGTGAAACCGGTTCCGGGAAAAGCGCGATCGCGCGTTGGATCCATCAGAATTCCCCGCGCGGAGCGAAACCTCTCGTCCTCTTTTCGGCCGGCGAAGACCTTGCGGCGCGCGCGATGGATGCCGATGAAGGAACCCTCGTCATCCAGGAAGTCGAAAACTTTTCCCAAACCGAGCGCGCGGAACTCGCGCGCTTCATCCGGACGCGCGCGATCGCCCAGCCCGCGGGCGACGGCGGCGGCGTCCGCAAGATGATCCGCGCGCGGGTCATCGCGACCGGGACCGGTCCGATCCGGGAATTCTCTCCGTTCGATCCGGTCTTCAAGGATTTCCGGATCCACCTCCCGAGCCTCGGCGAGCGCGGCGCGGAGCTCGACGACTTGATCGACAGCTTATTGAACGAGATGGCGCACGAG
>JAYVXM010000567.1:0-3404 GCA_043785205.1 Bdellovibrionales bacterium | reverse complement strand
GGTAGAGGCCGTTTCCGCTCGTCGAGTACGCGTGCGAGTAAGCGATCTCGAGTTTATTCTGGCCAGCGTTCAGATCGCCCTTCGGAATTTCGATCCATTCGCCGTTATAGCGATCTTTCATCTTCTCGGCGTCCCACGGGGTGCCGTTCAGGAGGAGCGAAGTGATCTTTCCGCCGGTGAAATCGAGGCGGAGTTTTTTCTCTTTCGTGAAGGCGTTCTCGCGAAGATCGAAAAGAATCTTCGCGCGGCCCGTGAATTCTTCGCCCGTATCGTCCACGCCGAACCAGAGGGAATAGGTGAGTTTGTGGAGCTGGCGAGAACGGAACATCGCGATTTCGCGCGGGAGAACCGAACTTTTCCCGGGAGGGCCGCCGACCACTAAGGTGGGTTCGGCCTTCGGCGGTGTGGAGCAACCGACGGTGAGGACGAGGAGCGCGAATAGGACGGGCACGGAAAGGCGATTCAGCATCGGGGCGATTCTTTCATGACGATTCTTCGGTAAAGTGGACGGCCGGGATGCCGACCGACGCGAGAAGTTCGATCGAGTCCCGGAGACGATAGCTCTCGCCGTAGACGATTTTTTTCACGTTGCCGAGGTTGATGAGGCGCTTCGCGCAGCCTACGCAGGGGAGGTGGGTGACGAAGACCACCTTTTCGGTCGAGCGGGGAGCGTCGCAGTTGATGACCGCGTTCTCTTCGGAATGGAGGCACCCGCAGTTGCCGGGCTCGTCGCGGTCGCACGTATTCGGGAGGCCGGAGGCGTTTCCGTTATAGCCGACGGCGAGGACTTTTCGGTAGTCGGTGGTCGTGATGACCGTTCCGACGGCGAGTCGGCGGCACGTCGAGCGAGTGGCGAGCACGCGCGCGAGATCGAGGTAAATTTTCTCGAAACTCGGACGTTTCTTCCCGTTCATACGCCTTCGACCTTGGGCGCCGGAATCGTCACGAAACTCAGGTAATGCTTCAGTTCGGCGATCGACTCGAGAATATCGCCCGTCGCGCGGTGGGCGTTCTTCTTGTCGAATTTCACATTGTACTTCTCGCGGTAAATTTCCTTGAAGGAGCTCACATCGACTACGCGGTAATGAAGTTTGCCGGCGAACTCGGGCATGTACCGGTCGATGAATCGCCGGTCATTCCCGACGGAGTTCCCGACGAGGACGATCCGTTCGTCCGGTTTGAAGTATTTTTTCGCGAGCGCCACGAGGTCTCGCTCGACCTCGGCCAGGGGTTTGCCCATCGGGATCGCGGCGGTCAGGCCGGACTCGCCGTGGTGCTTCTTACACCAGTCGTTCATGTTTTCGACCACGGCCGACGACTGAAAGACGACCTGCTCGTATTCGGCGACCGGATTAAAATCGAGATCCGTAATCATCACGGCGACTTCGAGGATGTGGTCTTTAAGGTCGTCGAGCCCCGTCATTTCGAGGTCAATCCAGAAGAGGTGTTTTTTCATGTTTTATCTCTTCCGACAGTAACGGTTTTTCCGAGCGGAAGTCACGACTTGACGCGTCGCATGGCGCTTAAATTCGCGGTGAATTCCTTCTTGTTCCGAGCCCTTTTAGAAGTTATTACTCCATATCCACAAATTCAAATAAGGAACCTTACGCGCATGGCTACTCTCGCAGGAATGGACAAAATTCGGAACATCGGGATTTCCGCCCACATCGACTCCGGGAAGACGACTCTTTCCGAGCGGATCCTGTTCTACACGAATAAGATTCACGCCATTCACGAAGTGAAGGGCAAAGACGGCGTCGGCGCCGTCATGGACTCGATGGATCTCGAGCGCGAAAAGGGAATCACGATCCAATCCGCCGCCACCTACTGCGAATGGAAAGATTACACGATCAACCTGATCGATACCCCGGGCCACGTCGATTTCACCGTCGAAGTCGAACGCTCCCTCCGCGTCCTCGATGGCGCGGTTCTCGTCCTCTGCTCCGTCGCCGGCGTTCAGTCGCAATCGATCACCGTCGATCGCCAAATGAAGCGCTACAAGGTTCCCCGCATTTGCTTCATCAATAAAATGGACCGCGCGGGCGCGAACCCGTTCCGCGGCCGTCAGATGCTCATCGATAAGCTCTCGCACAACGCCCACTTCATCACCTATCCGATCGGCGCCGAAGACCGCTTTCAAGGGATCGTCGACCTCGTCACGATGAAGGCCCATTACTTCGACGGCGAAAACGGCGAAATCGAACGCGTCGAAGAATGTCCGGCGGACATCCTCGAAGAATGTAAGAAGTCCCGGGAAACGCTGATCGCGGCCGTCGGCGAATTCGACGATACCGTCGGGATGAAGTATCTCGAAGGCCAGGAGGTCACGATTCCGGAGCTTCGCGAAGCGATCCGGAAGGCGACGCTCTCGCTCGAATTTACGCCGGTGATGATGGGTTCCGCGTACAAGAACAAGGGCGTTCAAGTCCTGCTCGACGCCGTCGGATACTATCTCCCGAGTCCGAAACAGCGCGAAAACTTCGCCCTCGACCAAAACAACAACGAAGCGAAAATCATCCTCGAATCCGATCCCACGAAGCCGCTCGTCGCGCTCGCGTTCAAACTCGACGACGGTCGTTACGGTCAGCTCACGTACATGCGGATCTACCAAGGTTCCGTCCGGAAGGGCGACACGATCTTCAACAACGTCAACGACAAGAAGCTCAAGGTACCGCGGATCGTACAGATGCACTCGTCCGAAATGAACGACATCGAAGAAGCTTCGGCCGGTGATATCTGCGCATTCTTCGGCGTCGACTGCGCGTCGGGCGACACGTTCGGCGACGGCAAGTCGAAGATGACGATGACCTCGATGTTCGTTCCGAACGCCGTGATCTCGCTCGCGATCGCTCCGAAGGACAAGACCAGCCAAACCAACTTCTCGAAGGCGCTGAACAAATTCACGAAGGAAGATCCTACGTTCCGCGTGCACCGGGACGAAGAATCCGCCCAGACGATCATTTCCGGGATGGGCGAGCTCCACCTCGAAATTTACTGCGAACGGATCAAGCGCGAGTACAACTGCGAAGTCATCGTCGGAAAGCCGCAAGTCGCCTTCCGCGAAGCGATCACGAAGCTCGCGAAGTTCAATTACACCCATAAGAAACAGTCGGGCGGTAAGGGTCAGTTCGCGCGCGTCGCGGGCACCCTCGAGCCGCTTCCGGCGGATTCGGCCGTGAACTACGAGTTCGTGGACGATATCACCGGCGGCGTGATTCCGCGGAACTTCATCCCGGCTTGCGACAAGGGATTCCAGGAAGCGATCAAGGAAGGCCGGCTCATCGGATTCCCGATCGTCGGCGTGCGCGCGACGATCGTCGATGGCGCCTACCACGACGTCGACTCGGACGAACTTTCGTTCCGGACCGCCTCGCTCATGGGTTTCCGGGAAGCGTACGCGATCG
>JAYVXM010000566.1:0-3408 GCA_043785205.1 Bdellovibrionales bacterium | reverse complement strand
CTTCTTCCCGCCGATTCCGTTTGGAAATCGCATGGTCTACGGGAGCGATCTCTGGGTTTTCGTTTGGGTCGCGATTTTCGGAGTTTGGAGCCTCGCGACTTCGTCTCCGTATGAACGAAAAAACGATTTCATACGGGCGGCCCTCATCGGATTCGTGATCGGGATCGTTTTCCTTCACGGAAAAGGAAGAGCGAGTCTAGGGATCGAAATGAATCGATATCTCACCGCGTCGACCGACGATCTCTTTTCGTTTACCCGCGAACTCGTCGTGGCGGGTCGTTTTTTCGCGTGGTGCCTCGGCGCGATCATCGTCACGCGGAAAAATCCGAATAAAAAAATCCTCTTCGATAGTCTCGCTCTCTTATCCGTTCTTGCCGCGCTTTCGATCGTCGGATCCGCTCTCAGTCCGGAGCTTCGGGCGAAATTCGGTGAACTTTATCTCTACGATCCGGACGCAATGCCATGGGCAAATCGTTTTTATGGAGTCTTCCGATCCCCCATTGAGGGCTCCGTGACGCTCTCTTTCGTCGTCCTCGTACTTCTCGCCGCCTGGGACGCGTCGCGTGCGAGAAAGATCGCAGTGATCGGAGCCATCGTCCTCGGGATCCTCCTCACGAAGACCTTGACTGCGGCCCTTTCGGCGGTGGTCGCGCTCGGCTTCGTCTATACGGCGACGTTCCCGAAAAAATGGTCCTATCCGGTTCTTTTCGGAATTCCCGCGGCGGTCGTCGTCGTAGCTATCGCAATCCGGGATACGGCTTTCTTCGCCGAGAAGCGCGGAAACTTTCTTTTCCGGTTCAAACCCTGGTCGATCTATCTCGATTCCGCGTTTTCACGTTGGGATCGCCTTCTGCTCGGAAATGGATTCCATCCCCACTTCTCCGACGATATTTATGTTTTCCTGTTTAGTCGGGGCGGAGTTCTTCTGCTCGGATTTACCCTCGGGCTTTTTGTCATATGGTGGCGCCGTACCGGAAAAATTCTCGGGCCGTTACCTAAAGCGATTCCGATCTTTTTCCTAATCTCGGGACTCACGGTCGACAGCTTAATTATCCGGCCGGTCGTGTACGTTTTGATTTGCGTCGGCGTTTTAGCCCTTAGACCGCACCCACTCCACGAACCGCGGACGTCACGGTCTTAATCGTGATCGCGAGGTCGAGAAGAAGCGACCGATTCTCGAGATAGAAGAGGTCATATTCGATGTGATCGTGGATCGGGGCGCCCCGAAAAGTACTGATTTGCCAAAGCCCGGTGATTCCGGGCTTCGCGTCGAGGCGTTGCCGTTCGAGCGTCGAATACTTTTCGACGATGAACGGCATTTCCGGGCGGGGTCCGACGAGACTCATGTCTCCGCGAAAGACGTTAAAGAGCTGTGGGAGTTCGTCGAGGCTCGTTCTCCGGAGCCATTTCCCCATGCGTGTAATTCGCGGATCGTTCGAAGCTTGGGGGGTGTAGGCGTATTTCGGAGCGTCGACGTGCATCGTGCGGAATTTATAGAAACTGAATTCTCTCCCTTTGAGGCCGACCCGCTTCTGTTTGAAAATCACCGGACCGGGCGAATCGATTTTAATAAAGGCCCAAAAAATCAGAATCAAAGGCGATAGAATTAAAATAGCGACGGTCGCGACCGCGAAATCGACGAGGCGTTTAGCGGTAAGGTAGTAAAAGCTGACGTCCCGTTTTCGCCGACGGAGAACGGGAATTCCACCGATTTCGAAAAGTTCGACGCTTTGAATGAAGCTCTCGTAGGTGTTCGGGACGATCGCATAATCGAGCCCGAGTTCGATGCATTTTTCGACGAGCTTTTGGTTTCGCTCGAAACTCGCCATCGGGAGGGCGATGAGGATCGTTCCGACTCCTTTATCTTTCGCTTCACGAAGCCACGATTCGTCGCCGAGGATCGGGAGCTTGCGATTCGCCATTCCCGGCCAAGTAATGTTTTCGCCGATTTTCGTCCGGTCGTCGTCAAGAAATCCGATCGGAAGGAGACCGAGAGCGGGACTTTCTAGGAGGCGACGACAGAGATGCTGACCGATCGTACCCACGCCATAAATCAGTACACGGGTCTCGGACCATCCCCGTACGTGAAAGAGGATGTGAATGCGGTAGAAAATCTGGCGCTGGATCAGAAGGGCGAACGGCGTCGCGACCATCGCCGCGGTGAGGGTTAATCGCGAGAAACTCGTGAAGCGGATGTAGAACGAGATGCTGAGGATCGCCGCCGACGCGAGGATTCCGGCCCGGAAGAGTCCGCGAATCTCTCGGATATTCAGTAGGCTGATTTCCCGTCGATAGACACCGACCCGGTCAAGGACGATGACATAAACGACCCCGCTCAGCGCCGTGAAGAACATGAACTCCGAGAAACTTTGGGGCGCGGAACGGGAGAGCGGACCGACGTAAAGTCCGTAAGCCGCAAGATACGTCAGGGCGACCGTGAGAAAGTCGCAGACGGCTTGGACCGACGTAATCGCGGGTCCTAGGAGTTTCCGAAGGCGGGGTGAGGTCGGGTTCGACATGGACGTGACTATACGAGTCTCACAGTTCCAAATTGATTCCTATTCCAACGGAATTATACGATGAATGAACGAATGGACCGTCATACCACCCCGATTCTCGGAATTCCGATTTCCACCTTCGGGATGGAGGGTGCGGTGAGTTTTTGCGCTGCGCAATGTATTCAGGGTAAGGGCGGATACGTTTGCTTCGCGAACGTCCATTCGGTTACCGAAAGCCGTTCAGATTCCGGATTGAGGGCTGCCCTTTCGGGCGCGCTCCTTGCCGTAGCGGACGGCCTACCCCTAGTCTGGATCTCAAGATTGCGGGGCCCTCGGATCGAATCACGGGTTTGCGGCCCCGACTTCATGAAGCTATTCCTCGAGTCCCACCGCGAGATTTCGACCGGTTTCATAGGCGGAATGCCGGGCCAAGCCGAAAAGCTCGCCGGCCGATTCGGCCTGCGGGCGCCTTGTTTGAGTCCGCCGATGCGCCCGTTCTCCGCGGAAGCCGCCCGTGAGGACTGGGAGGAGTTTCTGCGCCAAAATGGTTCGAATCCGGTTCCAAAAACAGTTTGGGTCGGCTTAGGGGCGCCAAAACAGGAACTTTGGATGGCAGAGATATCGAAGATCGCTCCGGAGATCGTTTTTTTCGGAGTCGGGGCCGCGTTCGATTTTCTCACAGAAACAAAGAAGCGCGCGCCAAAATGGATGCAGAAGTCCGGGCTCGAATGGTTCTTCCGTTTGATCCAAGAGCCGCGGCGTCTTTGGAGCCGGTACTTCGTCACGAATTCGTGCTTCATATGGCTATCACTGAAGAGTCTCTTTGGGAACGGATCCTGAGCGATACGGCATTTCGGAAATTGAATCTCGAATCCGAGACAAAGGAATAAAAATGAGCAATAGTTAGATG
>JAYVXM010000565.1:0-3419 GCA_043785205.1 Bdellovibrionales bacterium | reverse complement strand
CACGCCGAAGCTCTGAAACTCGAGCGCGTCGAAAGCCAGCTCGGTACTCAAGAGCGCCAAGCGATCGATTATTACCTCGGCGCGATCGACAGTCTCATTCAACGCTATCGTCCGTCCGGACCCGCCTACGTTTGCCTCTCGAACGGCGAATCCGGCGCGTTCAAAAAATTCACCGTAACCGATCCGACGACCGGCACCACGCTCGGCGGCGCGACCGAACTCGCGACCTGTCGCCAGTCGATTGCGAGCATGAATCAGAATCTCATTTGTCTTTCGAACGGCGAATTCGGCGCGTTCGAGAAATTCGTCCCGTACGACATCGGCCAGAAGAAGAATCTCGGCGGCTATACCGAAAACGCCACGTGCACTTCGATCGTGACCCGCGCCCAGCCGACGCTCGTCTGCATCTCGAACGGCGAGTCCGGCGCGTTCGAAAACTTCACTCTTTATAGCCGGAGTCTCCAACGCAGCCTCGGCGGCGGAACCGCGCTCCAGCGGTGCCTCGACAACCTCGGCGCTCGTTAAACCGTCCCGCTCCCCCCGATCCCCTTACGCGGGCCACCTTCTTCGGAGGGCGGCCCGCTCTTTTTTCCGGTTGCCGAGGACCGCCCCGCCGGGATGAACTTCCGCGGTGAGGGCCGGATCCATGAAGTCGAACGCGATCGTCATTCTCCTCTCCTTTCTCTTCCTCGCGGCGACCGGGGCGAAGGCCGCCGGAATCTCGCTCGAGAATCTCGCGACCGAGCTTCGCCAAGCGAGCGACTCCGTTATCGAACTCGATCCGGCGGAACGCGCGAAGTGCGCGGTCCCGGGCGTCGACGCCTGCGGCGAGTGGACGGAACGCGCGTTTCGGAGCCTTCCCTATTTCGATACGAAGATCGCGAAAGTCACGGTCGACCAGGTCGAGCGGCTCTTCCGAGTGGACTGGAATCCCGGTCGTTTCGGCGGCGGCTCCTTTCTCGACCGCCAAGAGGCGCTCTACGCGACCTATCCCTACCGGGCGAAGGATCGCCGCTACGTCCTTCCCTTCGCGAATCTCCGGGGATGGTCGAGCCTAAACCATCCGCCGATCCGCGAGATTCATCAGCCCCTCTCCGATTTTCACTCGCGGCTCGGCGGCCCGCTTCCCGAGGCGGATCATCCCTTTTACACCGACGCGTTTCAGCGGCGGCTCGACGCGCTCAGCGGAACCGATCTGACCGCCGGAAACCACGTCGACCTTCTCTTAAATCACGATTCGTACCTCGAAAAACTCGCGCTCATCGGCCGCGCGAAGCGCCGGCTCTGGGTTACCACGATGGTGTTCGCCTGCGATCCGAGTTCGACCGTCCTTCTGCGCGCCCTTTCCGAGCGGGCGGCGGCGGGCGTCGACGTCCGCTTGATCTTCGAGGGCTTGTACGCGAAGACCGCGTACGCGGCCTGTTTGAAAACCATTCGCGGATACGGAATCCGGGTTCTTCCCCTGACCGAGTCGGTCAGCGCGAAAAACCTTTCCCACATCACCCACAGTAAATTCTGGATTCGCGACGGCGAAGAAGCGATCGTCGGCGGACAAAACATCGTCGACGACGAAAATCTCTCGACCGGTTTCAACGAAGGTTACCGCGACACCGACGCCTGGATCCACGAGGGACCGGCGGTCACGGACCTCGACGCGAAATTCGCGGAGATCTGGACGTTACACCGGAAAGAAAAGGATCTCGGGATGACCGAAGCGAAACGCGCGATCGCGGCGAAACGCTCCGCGGAAACGGAGCGCGGCGACCGGGGTCCGGCCGTCTTCGCCCGCCTTCGCGATCCGGCTCTCCGCTCGAAAGGGCTCTGCCGGATCCTCAGCCAGGATCCGGGAGGCGCGCGCGAGTCGATCGAAACCGCGCTCACCGAACTCATCGGCCAGACGCGAGAACTCGCGATCGTCACCACTCCGCGGATGGAGTACGATCCCGCGAAAGACCCGCGCACCGTTCCGGCCGGGCCGATCTACGCCGCCCTCCTCGAAGCGGCCGAGGTTCGAGGCATTCGGGTCGATCTCATCACGAACGGCGCCGACGGCTTCGGCGGGACCACGACTTCGAAGTACCGAAATCGCGCGCTCGAGGCGCGCGCCGAAGGTCGGCCCAATCTCGAGAATTTTTGGCGCGGGACCGCGGACGACCTCGGCCAAGCGACGTCCCGGAAATCGTTCGCCGCCGGCGAAACTTTCGTCCGGCGCTCGAAGAATATCCACGGTTGGAACTACTTCCGCTACGCTCACCAGAAAGTTCACTATTTCGACCGCCGCATGATCGGCATCGGCAGCTTCAACCTCGACGGCTTTTCGGCCCGGGGAAATCGCGAGACCGAACTCTTCTGTATGGACGATTCGCTCGTCCAGCAAGCCGAGCGGATGCTCGCGCGCGACCTAGCGAATTCCACCCCTCTCCGTAAATAAACGGGGCCGAATTCCCCATTCGCTCTGGCGGGCGAAATGCACGGTCTAGTGGGGAAAAGGAGGTGCCCGATGGACACCACTCCGTTAGCGGCTCCGGTCCATTCGACCGCCAGCCTGGTTTTAGTCGGACTCTTAGTCAGCACGTTCATCCTCGGGGGAATCATCAGCCTCATGTATTGGATCAACACCCGTATCCGTCGAAACATGAAGGCGACCCGGGACGACTGGCGGGTCGAGCAAGACATCGAGGCCGGCCATACCCTACACGCCGAGGGAATTTACGGCACTCGCCACTCTGACGAAGGGGGCCGACACCTTCACCAGGAAGACCCGCACGCCCCTCTGGACGCCCTCCGGCCGGGTTTGAAGCAGAATCCCGCCGCCAGTACGGATGACGCGACCTTCGAGGACCAGAGTCAACGGAACCTCTACTAAACTGGCCCCTTTGCCTGCTGATTTTTCGACGTAAGGACTGGATTTTATAAAGGAATGCACGATCGCCATCCGATCGCATCCGAGTTTCGGCTTTTCCCCCGTTATTAAAGGGACTTAGACGAGATCATCAACAGGCAAAGGGGTCAGTTTAAGCCAGCCCCCGGCGATCCCGCGCTCGAGAAACGCCGAAATCAGCGCCGGTTCCGCGACGGCCGCCGCCCGCTCGGCGAATTCCGGAAAAAGAAACGGCTCGGTCACGAGCGGAAGGAGCGCCTCGTACTTCCGGAAGTCGGCGGCGTCGGCGGATTCGACGCCCCCATCGCTTCGCCAGAAGACACGCTCTCCGGCGGCTCGCCACGTTTTCGTGCGGGCCAATCGAAGCTTCTCGGCGGCGAAACCCGCCACCCATTTCGCGCGTTCTTCCGTCGGCACCGGCCACTCCTCGAGCCAGGCGGCGTACGCCTCGGCCTCGTCGAGTTCGGCGAGGCGCCGCGCCTCCGACCGGGCACGCTGATTCGAATTTCCCGGCAGAAGCGCCTCGACGCTCGCGAGC
>JAYVXM010000564.1:0-3428 GCA_043785205.1 Bdellovibrionales bacterium | reverse complement strand
AAGGACGGCACGGTCTTCCCAATCGGCCTGAGAGGCGTCGTCCCACTGAATGAGACTCGCTTCGTTCAAAACCCTCTCCGCCTGAATCGGATCACCCGAAAGAAGATAGGCCTCCGCGAGATCCAGACGATAAGCGATATTTTCGGGATCGAGGACGATTGCCCTTTCCAAATCGCCTTGCGCGCCCAGTGAGTTCTCGCGAGCGATTCGAATCTCGGCGCGGCCCGCCCACGCGGCGGCGATAGTCGGATCCATTACGATGGCCCGTTCGAGCGCGGCGAGCGCCTCGCCCGAATCGCCGAGATCGATGAGAAGGGAGGCGTACTCGATTCGGTTTTCGGCGTAGTTTGGATCCAGCTTCAGCAGGGCTTCGTAGATTCGGCGAGCGCCGATTCGATTTTCGAGAGCGATTTCGCACTGGGCGAGATTATAGATGAGTACGCTCTTATGAAGACGTAGGTGTTCGGCCGTGTTGGGGATGGCTTCGATGCACTGGAGGAGGAGAAGTTTCGCTTCCCCGACCCTTCCAGAGCGGAAGAGGATGAAGGCAAGTCCGTTTCGATTGAATGCTTTTAAGAAAAAGAGATCCGGACATTCGGAGTCCAAACTCTCTAAGATCTCGAACGCGCGTTCGAGATGAGCCTCCGCAGTCGTGAGCGATCGCCGGTCGACGGGATGATGGCGGGCGTATAGCATCGCGATCGAGTAGAGGGCCCACGCCCGATTCGCGGGATCGGCGGCGTCGAACCATTTCCAAAGCTCGATTTCGGCAATTTCCGTTCGGCCCTGAAGGGCGAGCGCTACTCCTCGGAGGCGTGCGGATTCCGCGGCCGGGAAAAGGTCGTCGAACGAAGCGAGCACGTGAAGAACGCTCCAGGTGTCGCCGACGGCGAATCGCTCATGGATCCACGCCACCGAGGGCGCGGAAATGTCGAATTCTTCTTCGGCCTCTTCGTCCGCGGCGATTGAATAGGAGATTTCCAGACGTTCGAGTTCCGCGACGAAAAAACTTACGGGTTCGCTACGAAGGGAGTCGATGCCGCCCCGAAGTTCGACGGATCCGGGTTCGAGGGACCTAAAGCGAAGTGCGAGGTCCCGGAGATACCGGTGGACCCGTTCTTTTTGGAAAAAGCGAAGTTGATCTTCGGGGGGTTGGGAATCGGTGAGGCTTACGGGGGAAGCGGGGTCCACCGTGAGGCCGAGGAGTCGTCGGGTCGGTATCGGTAAAGTCAAAAAACCTTCCCCGAAATGATCGAGGACGGCGAAGCGGATCGGGGCAAAGTGGTCGAAAGCGGAATAGGTTCGGGACTGCATAGCGGTACTCCTTAGAAATGAAAGGGGCCGGCTTTCGCCGACCCCGATTCGTCAGCACTTGCCGCCGTACATGACGGAAAACGTGACCTTGGACTTTTTCTTTTTGTTTCGCTTGAGCTTCATATCGAGCCCTCCTGGCGGGGGACTTGAGCAAGCGGGGGGCCAGGCGTGAGTGAACCGGTAGTGAAGTTGGCGGACTTTTCGCCGCCCATTTGTAGGAGATTAGCTCGGGTAGTGTCGGGAAATCCCCACAATCCCCATGAAATCGCGCGTTTCGACGAATCTAAAAATTAGGTTATATAACCTAAAATATAGGTTACAATCGGGCGATGATATCCGAAATCTTCGGCAACCAAAGCGCGGCCCGTGTCTTGCTCCATGTTTTTCATTACGGAGAAATTCATGGTGCCGCAATTGCCAACGATTATGGAATCGCCCTTTCACCTATTCAACGCCAACTCGATCGATTCGAAAGAGCCGGGATTCTCGTGTCCCGTTTAGCGGGGCGTACCCGGATGTATTCGTTTAATCCAAAGTCTCCGTTCAGCGCTCCCGTAAAAAAACTTCTGGAGATCGAATACGAATCCATTCCACTCGAGGAGCGGGAAAACCGGTTCGGTGTCCGCCGAAGGCCCCGAGCTAAGGGGAAGCCGGTTATCCGATGAAAGCTCCGAATTTCGGTAAGTGCACCGAAATGGAACTTTGGCGGTATGTGGCTTGGCACTTGGCGAAGAACGACATCGAGACCGTGCTGGTCGGCGGAGGAGTAGTCGCGATCTATACGGACGGTAAATATAGATCCGGAGACCTCGACTTCGTTTTACGAAGTTTTCTAGTAAAGAAGTTACCCGAAGTGATGGCTAAGATCGGATTCAAGGTCGACCGAAGTCGCCACTTCAGTCATCCCGACTGTAAACACATCATCATCGATTTCATGTCCCCTCCGGTCGCGATCGGAAACGACTACAAGATCGAGCCCGCTTCCGAACGAGTCGAGGGCACCACGATCTATCTCTATTCTCCAACCGACTGCGTGCGGGATCGACTCGCTTCCTATATCCATTTCCAGGCTCGAGAATGCCTAGACCAGGCCGTCCTCGTCGCGAAAGAAGTACCCGTCGATCTTAAAGCGATCGAGAAATGGTGCAAGGCAGAGGGCGGTGCGAACGCTTTCGACGAATTTAAGCGAAAGCTTTCGCCCTTAAAAAGACGGGTCAAACCGTCCGGTAACCCATGACGGTAAGAACTTTCTCAGTCTCCCCGACGATCCCGCCGACGTCTTCCGAGTGTCCGTCCGCTCCGATCTCGGCCGCGAACTCCTGGTTCACGGGCGCGCCGCCGACGAGGACCTTGAAGCCGTAGCCGGCCTTCTTATTCTCCTCGATGAGGAGCTTCATCTGGATCATCGTCGTCGTCATGAGCGCCGAGAGCGCGATGATCTGGGCGCCGTGCTTCTTCGCCGAGGTGAAAATCTCGTCCATCGTCACGTTCCGGCCGAGGTCGATCACCTCGAAGCCGAAGTTCTTGAGCATCAAGATGCAGATATTCTTTCCGATGTCGTGAATATCGCCCTTCACGGTCGCGAACACGATCGTTCCGGCCTTCTTCGTCGTTCCGCTCCCATCGGTCTTCGCGAGGTAGGGCTGGAGGACGGCGACGCCGGCCTTCATCGCTTCGGCGGCGGCGACGAGGTGGGGAATGAACCGTTTCCGCTTTCCGAAAAGGTCGCCGAGATGGCGAATGGCCGGAGTCATCACGTTCAGGAAGAGCGCGAAGGATTCCGCCGAGCGCGTCGCGATGAATTTATTCGCGTCCTCGACGACTTTCTCCTTCTTCCCCTCTAAAATATCGAAAAAGATCTCGCGATCGAGGCCCTCGAGTTTCAGCGCCCGCGTCGGATCTTCTTCGCTTTCCATCGCGGCCGGGGGCGCCCCCGCCGCGGAATCCTCGGCGATCGGCGCCGAGAACCGGTCGAGGTAATCGCCGACCGCGAGCGCGCGCGGGCTGAAGAGCTCGGCCGCGGCGATCCGGACGGTGATATCCTTCTCCATGACGTTCATGATCGCGGAGTTCAGTCCCCGCGCGATCGAATTCGTCAGGAACGTCTGGTGGAC
>JAYVXM010000563.1:0-3445 GCA_043785205.1 Bdellovibrionales bacterium | reverse complement strand
CCATCATGGGAAATCCGAGCGACGTCGGGCCGAAGAAGGCGAGCAACCTCGTCGGCACGAGTTCCGGGTGGTGGCAGCTGAACGGATGGACGGCCGGCGGTGAAGTCGCGCTTCGTTTCGTCACGGTCCGGCCCGTGTTCCTCGAAATTTCGGACAAGATCGCTTACGCTCACCTCTGGAACATTCCCGTCTATCAGGGACGCGCCGACCAAAGTCTCTGGATGAACGCCGTCCTCTTCGCCATCGGCGTGACTATGAACGACCAAAACAACGGACCTTAATCCCCCTATGATCCTCTCCCTCCGTTCCGCATGCTTAATCGCCTTTCTCGCCGTACTGATCGGATGCGCGGGTAAACCCGTCGTGCCGAAGCTTCAGGAATCCGACGTGAAGGAACTACCGAGCGATCTGCGCACGAAATTCGAAGTGACGAGCGTCGACGAGCCGACTCCCACTCCGTCCCCGAGTCCGACCCCGACGCCGGGGAGCAAACGGAAGAAGGCGAAGGCCGCCCGACGGGCCGGAAAGACCGCGGCCTCCGTTCCCGTGACGATTCCGAATCGCCGCCCGAAAATCGACCCGTTCTGGGTCGGCGAGAAGCAAACGCTCGAAGTCACCTACCTTGGCCTCGCGGCCGGCGAGTTCACCACCGAGATCCTCCCGCCGAAAAAAATCGGGGACCGGAACGTTTACCATATCAAGGGAACCGTGAAGAGCTCCGCCGTACTGAACCTCTTCTACCGTCTCGACGACATGATCGAAAGTTTCTGGGATTACGAGGGGCTCTTCTCCCACCGATTCCACATGGTCCTCGACGAGACGAAACAGGCGCGCGACGTCCTCGAGCTTTACGACCAAGACACCAAGAAAGCGTTCTACTGGAACCGCCGGAATCAGCCAGATAAGCCACCCGTCGAATCGAAGGAATACTTCGACATGGCGCCGTTCGCCCAGGATAGCTACACCGCTGCGTTTTATCTCCGGACCCTTCCTCTCGTCGACGGTCAGACTTACGTTTACCCCGTCATCAGCGAAGGCAAGGGATGGGACTGCGTGGTGAACGTCCTTCGCCGCGAAATGGCCGATACGCCATTCGGGCGACGACAAACGATCGTCGTGAATCCGCAAACGCGTTACAACGGCGTCATGAAGCAGGAAAAGGGCGAAGGATTCATCTGGCTCACCGACGACGATCGGCGCTTCATCGTCCGCCTCGAGGCGAAGGTGAAAATCGGTTCCGTCGCGGCCCAGCTGAAAAAAGTCGAGCTCGGCGAAAAGCCGAAGGACGTTCCGTAACTACTCACGGTGACTTAGAAGTCGATTATCGCGCCGGCGCCGTAAGCGCCGCTCGATAAGATCGGCACGACCGCGACCGACCGCGAATGATCGCGCGACGACCACTCCGAATCGAGGCCGAGCGCGTAGCTGAGCCCGATCGTCCCGCCCATCACGACGTCGTGAAGATAGTGGGCATTATCGTTCAAACGGGAAAAGCCCACGAAACCCGCCATCGCGAACGCCGGCGCGCCGAGGAGCCACCCATGATTTCGGTACACGACGCCGGCGAACGCGAACACGTTCGAAGCGTGCCCGCTCGGAAAGGAGTTCATATCGCCATTTTTCCGAGGCCGCTCCTCGAAATGAAGGTCCTTGATCACCGTCGTGAGGATTCCCGTGTAGGCGGTCGCCCGGATCATCATCGTGCCCTTTCGTACGGCCTCGGAGTCGCCGGCCATCAAACCGTAGCCCAAGAATCCGACCACGTACGCGAGATTGATCTTCCAGAGCCCGAGCTGGTACCCCACCTTCGAAGCCGAACCGAGGGGCTGATTACGCCCGACCGCGAGCACGTCGTTTCGGAAGGGATACGCGAGCGCCGTCGCGCCCGAGCCGATCAGCAGCGTTTCGAGCCCCGTCCCCCGCAGCGGTGCCGTCAGATCGTGTCCGATTTCCCCGATCCAGCTTCGGGACGCTTCCGCCGGTGGCGGGTCCTTCGGCGCCTCCGCCGCGAATGCGATCGACGAGGCGGAAATGAGGACCAAGATCAAAAGGATCGAGGGTTTTTTCAGGACGGCGTTTCTCATTTCGATCACGGATTCCGACCTTTCACTTTAACCCGAAACTGACCTGAACCGTGGTTGAAAGTTCCGTCTTTCCGGGCTCGATCCGCGGCGCCGCTTTCGCGGCCATTGCCTCCATCGGCGCGCCATACATCGGCGCGATCGGCGGCGAGTACTCCGGGCCGGAGTTTTCCTGGATCGTCTGGACTTCGCCGAGCTTCGCGCCGAGCGCGTGGGCCAGGGAATCGGCCTTCGCACGCGCCTGCTCCGAGGCTTCCTTCAGGCACGCCATCTTCTCTTCCTGAATCTTCTTCGACGAAATGAAAAGTTGAAGGCCGCCGACGTTCTTCACCCGCTCGCGGGTGGCGACTTCGATCACCTCGCCGAGCCGGCCGTGGTCGGAGGTTTCCGCCCGCAGCGCGATCCGGGTATGGAATCCCTTCGAAACCTGACGATCCTTCTCCCACTCCCGAATTTCCTCGGACACGTATTCGACGGTCGAAATTTCCCCGTCCGGAAGCCGAAGGCCCTCGATTTTCGAACGTACGCCCTCGTACTGGCGATTCGCCGCGAGTTGGGCCCGCTTCGCGTCGGGATCCTTCGCGTCGATCGTCAACACGACGGCCCCGCGATCCGGAATCACGTTTCGCGTGCACGAGCCCGAAACCGAAACCGACCGCGGCACTTCCGCGCCGCCTGCGCTCGCCACCGCTCCGACCCAAAGCACTCCGCAGCCGAATAACCATCCCGTCCGATCCATCTTTTCCTCTAGCTTTCCGCGCGCAAGATCACGATTTCGATCCGCCGATTCGCCTGCGCCGGGCGGCCGACTTTCTTTTCGAGCGGACGATACTTTCCGAATCCGGCCGACTCGATCTTCATCGGATCGAGATCGAACTTCCGCATCCAGTACTGGGCGAGCGCGGCCGAACGCGCGGCCGAGAGCTCCCAGGTATTCGGATATTCAGAGGCTTTCCGCGAGATCGTTTCCGAGTCGTCGAAATCCGCGTGCCCCTCGATTCGTAGGCGTCGTCCCGATTTCACGACGAGCGCCCCGAGCCGATCGACGAACGGCCGAACCATCGCGGTCACCTTCGCGCTGCCGGGGGCGAACAGATCGGGCGCGGCGATCCGAACGAGGAAGTCCCCGCTCGCGAGATCGAGGACTTCGACGTCCGAACGCGCGTTCGCATGCTGCCCCTTCGCATCCGTCGCGAGGAAGGATTTCGCTTCGTTCAGGATCGACTCCTGAAGTCCGGCGTTCGCCGCCGCGGCGGCGCGAGCCGGCGAGTTGTCGGTCGGCGGCGGAAGATTTTCCTTCGCGACCGGCTTCGCGCGCTCATGCTTGAGCGTCTCGACTTCCTCGCGAAGACGCACGGTCTCCT
>JAYVXM010000562.1:0-3452 GCA_043785205.1 Bdellovibrionales bacterium | reverse complement strand
TTGGGGACGACCGTCGAGTTGGAACGGGCCGGAAGATCCCGCGCCGCGCTCGCCGTGGTGAAGAACGGCCAGGGCCACCGCCTCATGCGGGAAGCGCGGACGCTGTACGATCAACTGGTCGAAAACCAATTCGCCCGCATCAAATCGCTGAACGATGACGCCCACTTTATCACCGCGCTGAGCCGGACGGTCACCGTCGTAGGCAGTATCCTCGCGCTGATTATCGTTTTCATTTCGATGCTCGCCCTCGAACGAAATCAGAAACAGCGTCGCCGGGCCGAGCTTGAACTCAAAATGAGCAATCTCGAGCTCAAAGGTCAAAAGCGGCAGCTGAACGAAATCGTCGCCGCCCAGAACGATATCGCGACCGCCGGACTCGATTCCTCGCGCATCGTGGCCCTCATCGTGAAGCACGCGCAGATTCTGACCAGCGCGGAGGGATCCGTCATCGAGCTCGTCGACGGCGAAGAGCTCTATTACCATACGGCCGTCGGAAGCGCGGAACAGTTCATCGGAACCCGGATCAAGTGCGAAGGCAGTTTTTCGGGATTAAGCCTGCGGCTTCGGGAGCTCATCGTTTGCCAGGACACCGAGCTCGACGATCGGGTCGACCGCGCGGCGTGCCGCCGCATCGGCGTTCGCTCGATGATCGTTCAACCGCTTTACCATAACGACCGCGCCGTCGGCGTGATCAAAGTCTACTCTTCCCTGGCCTATCAATTCGCCGACCAGCATGTGAGCGCGCTTCGCCTCATCGGCGGGATTCTCGCGGCGGCGCTCGGACAGGCGACCGAATTCGGCGAGAAGCAAAGCGCGATTCAGGTCTTGCGCGAAACCGAATTGGCGCTCGTCAAGGCGAAGGACCGCGCCGAAGCGGCGACGCTCGCTAAAACGCAGCTCCTCGCGAACGTAAGCCACGAAGTCCGCACCCCGATCAACGGCATCCTCGGGATGGCGGGACTCCTGCTCGATACCGCGCTCGACCCCGACCAAATGGATTTCGCCCGCACCATCCGGCAATCGGGGGACGCGCTCCT
Organism: Bdellovibrionales bacterium; assembly: GCA_043785205.1. Lineage (GTDB taxonomy): Bacteria > Bdellovibrionota > UBA1018 > UBA1018 > UBA1018 > JACMQW01. Next base: position 2,415 of record JAYVXM010000562.1, on the reverse strand, counting down.
CGCGATCGTGAACGATATTCTCGATCTCTCGAAGGTCGAAGCGGGTAAACTCGAACTCGAACGGATCGACTTCGATGTGATTAGTACGCTTCAGGATGTGATGAAGCCGTTCCATTTGACCGCGAATGAAAAAGGGATCGGGTTCAAATTCGCAGCCGGAGTTGGGGTGCCGAACTACGTCCGCGGGGATCCGGGCCGTCTCCGCCAGATCGTCGCGAACCTCGTCACGAACGCATTGAAGTTTACGTCCCGGGGAGACGTTCTCGTCCGAATTCGAGTCGCGGGATCGGAAGGGTCGACGACGAACCTTCGTTTCGAAGTTCAGGACTCCGGGATCGGGATGAGCCCGGAGACCGTCGCCTCCCTTTTCCAACCCTTCGTCCAGGCCGACGTCTCCACGACGCGGAAATTCGGAGGAACCGGGCTCGGTCTCTCGATTTGTAAGCGGCTCGTCGGATTGATGGGCGGCAGCATCGGCGTCGAAAGCGGGATTGGCCGCGGATCGACCTTTTGGTTCACGGTGCCCTTCGGGGAGAGTGTCCACGCGTACGGCGGAGCCACCGAAATCGAATCGGTCCCGCATCCGGCGGTTCATTTCCCGCCCGGAGTTCGGGTCTTGATCGCGGAAGACAACGCGATTAACCAGAAAGTGGCGATCAAACAGCTCGAGAAGATCGGGCTTCGCGGCGACGCGGTCGGGAACGGCTTCGAGGCTCTCAACGCGCTCCGCACCCTTCCGTATCACCTCGTGCTGATGGATTGCCAGATGCCCGAAATGGACGGCTACACCGCCGCTGGGGAGATGAAAGCCGATCCGCTGCTTCGCATGATTCCGGTCGTCGCGATGACCGCCAGCGCGGTTCCTGGTGAACGGGAGCGCTGTCTGAAGGCGGGAATGGACGATTACCTCACCAAACCGATTCGGGTGCCGGAACTCGAACGCGTCCTGCATAAGTGGCTGACCGCGACGCCGACACTCGCGGAATCGAGTACTATTCCGGTGCTCGATCCGGCCGTGCTGCTCGATTTGAAGATGCTTGATTCACCGAGCGGCCCCTCGCTTGTCGACGAACTCGGGGCGCTCTTCCTCGCGATGATGCCCGAGAAGGTGAAAGCGATGCACTCCGCGCTCGACCGCAAGGATTACGTCGCGCTTCGCCGGATCGCCCACCAATTGACGTCGAGCGCGGGAAACCTCGGGGCGAGCGTTTTATCGAAACGATGCACGGAATTGGAAGGCCTGGGTGAAGGTCGAGCCGAGGCCGACTTCTACGCCCAGGTTTTGAAGATCGAAACCGAAGGGGCACGCGTATGCGCCGCGCTCGAAAATATAATGAGCCGAACGGGCTAGGCGGAGAAACGCGGTGGCGTCGCTGAGCGGTAAAGACATCTTATTGATCGACGACGCCGAAGACGTACGTCTGCTCGCGAAGAAAATCCTCGAAGTGGATGGCGCCGTCGTCACGGAGGCGTCGGGCGTGGACGCCGGAGTCGCGGCTTCGCGGATCCAGATCCCGCATCTGATTATAGTCGATCTTGAAATGCCGGAGAAAACTGGCTTCGACTTTCTCGACCGTCGCCGATCGGATCCGCAACTTCGCGCGATTCCGACGATCGTATTCAGCGCCAAGAAAGATCTCGCCTCGGTTCAACGGGCGTTCGCGCTCGAAGCGAACGATTATATCCTGAAGCCGTTCCGCGCGACGCTGATGCTCCAAAAGGTGCGCAAAGCGCTTCGCTTAAGCTCCTTCTCTTCCCGTAAGTTTCCCGCCGGCGAAGTTTCGCGGGCGGTATTCACGATCACCGCCGAGGTCATCGAGATGAATGAGGTCGGTTGCGTGATCGAAAGCCCGGTGAAACTCGCGCCCGAGGAGGACCTGCGGGTTCGTTCGGACTATTTCCGTGAACTCGGAATCGAGGAATTTCGGATGCGCGCGACCCTCCAGGGCGCGGACTATTTCGAAGGCGGTCGCTACCGAAGCGAAGTGAGTTTTATCGGCATCGATCGCGAGATCGCCGCGAAACTTCGGACGAAGCTCGGGAGTGGAAAATGAAGCGCCTCCGACCGATCGTCCTCATCGTCGATGACGATCCTGAGTTTCGGAAGACGCTCGAGCTCGTTCTCGGCCGATTCGGATTGCACGTCGTTGGTTCGTCCAATACCGAGGACTTTCTGAAGAACATCGAAAAGGTGAAACCCGATCTCTATCTGATCGATCTTCAGCTGGGCGCCCAGAACGGGTTCGACTTAATCGAAGCGCTCCGGAAAGCGCGGGGCGTCGTCGAGCCGATTCTCGTCGTGTCCGGGGCGCGAAAGCCCGAAATGGTCACCCGTGCGCTCGAACTCGGGGCGAACGACTACATCATGAAACCGCTCGACCGCACTTTCCTCGCTTCGAAACTGGCGCGCTACCT
>JAYVXM010000561.1:0-3453 GCA_043785205.1 Bdellovibrionales bacterium | reverse complement strand
GCCCATCGCGTGACCGAAGATGATGTTATTTTCTTCCGAAATTTCCGAATAAAACTCTTCGAGAACGTCCCGCACGACCGTGATCGGCACCTTCGTGACCTGCCCCATGGCGTTCACCAGCCGTTTCACGTCGTTATCCTTCATTTTCTTGAAGATTTGCGAAGTGACCTGATTTCCGAGCACGTTCAGCAGCACCGCCGCTTTTTCCACGCCCGACATCTGGTCGATGTTCTCGAAATTCGGCATTACGCGCTCTTTCCTTTATCCTTGGAGTCTTCGGTCTTTTTCTCGCCTCCGCCGGCGGCCGGGATCACGAGCCAGTCCCGCAGGATCAGGGCCGCCTTCTGCGGATTCGCGTCGACGAGCGTGACGACCTTTTCCTTCACCATCTCGCTCTCGATTTTTTCCGGATCCACCTGCTCCGGCATTCCCGGCACGGCGTCCTCGAGACCCGGGAGTCCCGCGGTTCCCTTCTGGAGCTTTTCGAGTTCCTCGAGCGTCTGGGGAAGGAACGTCTCGACGCCATCGGAGGTGTTGTCGGTGATCCACTTGATGAACGGGCGAACGACCATGAAAAAGAAGAGCACGATAACCAGCCCCATGCCGGCGTAGAGAAGCAGGCTCTGGATATACGCCTTCTTTTCGCGGTCGGCGAGAAGGGCCTCGGCGTCCGTGAAGTCGGCCTGGGAGAATTCCATGTTCTTGACGTCGAGGGAATCCCCACGCTTCTTATCGAATCCGGTGGCGGACGCGATGACCGATTCGAATTCCTTCAACTTTTCGGGGGCCCACGGATCCACCTTGCTCTGCACGACACCGTCTTTGTCCTTCGTCTTCACGAGCTTGCCGTCGACGACGACCGCGATGCTGAGGCGCTTAATCTGACCCGCCGAGTGGGTCGTCGTCCGGATGGTCTCCGGAACTGCGTAGTTCGTGATGTCGCCATCGACCTTGGTGTCGGTCGTCTTCGTCGCTCCCGGCGCCGCCTGCGCGAGCGGCGTATTCGACTGGGCGCCCGCCACGCCGGAGGCGATGGGCCGGAAACCTTGCATCGACTGGTTGTTATGCTGCTGGGAGCGGATCGCGGCGCCGTCTTGGTCGTACGTCACTTGTTTTTCAGTCACGGCGTTGAAATCGAGATCGGCGGTCACCCGAGCGACGACGTGCCCGTCGCCGACCACGCGACTGAGCATCTCCTCGATGTTCCGTTCCATGTCGTGCTCGACCGAATGTTTAAATTCGTTTTGGGAAGCCGTCAACTGCGAGACCGAATCCCCGGTGCTCTTCGAGAGGGTCTTTCCGAGACTATCGACGATCGCGACTTCGTTCGGATCGAGCCCCTCGACCGCGCGCGCGACCAGGTTGCCGATCCCGTAAATTTGCTTGTCGTTCAGGGTCGCGCCGGGCTCGAGATCGAGCACGACGGACGCGGACGGCTTCTTCTGGTCCTCGACGAACGTCGATTTCTGCGGAATGGCGAGATGGATCCGCGAACGACGGACGCCGTGAATCGAATTCACCGTACGCATCAGCTCGCCTTCGAGGGCGCGCTTCTGGTTCACCTTCTGGACGAAACTCGTCTGGCCGAGATTCGTCTTGTCGAATACTTCGTAGCCGACGACCGAACTTTGGGGCATTCCCTGGATCGCGAGGTCCATCCGGAGCTGGTCGATATTCTCGGGCGAGACGGAGATGTTCTTCCCGGTCGAGTCGACCTTGAACGGGATGTTCTTTTCGCGAAGGATGCGGAGGACGTTCGCCGAATCCTCAGGGCTGAGGTTCGTCATGAGCGGCTGGTAGGAGCGATTGCCCGCCCACATGAAGAGCCCGATCACGCCGGCGCCGATCGCGACGGCGGTTACCCCCATCGCGATTTTCTTCTGGCTGCTCTGGCCGGCCAGAAACTCGCCGATTTGCTTCATGATCCGATTGAAAAATTCCACTCTTCGTCTCCTGTTGGGGGCTTTTACCAGCGTCCCGTACTACTTTGTCCCGTTCGATCCGATTCTTTTCTTTCCCAATCTTTCTTCAGCGACGGCTGGCTTATCCTCCGCTACGGTCGGGCGAAGCCCGCCCATCCGCGAAGGATAAGCAGCCTACTCACTGCCACTAGACCTGCATCCGCATGATTTCCTTGTAGGCGTCCAAGACTTTGTTCCGAACCTGCATCATCAGCTTCAAGCTCGCGTCGGCGTTTTCGATTTGGAGCATGGTCTCGTGGATATTCTTCGTACGGCCGGCGGCGAGTTCCTTGATCGAATGGTCGGCGGAGAGCTGGGCCTCGTTCACCTTCTCGATCGACTCGGTCAGCATTTGCCCGAATCCTTTCGCCCCGTCGGTCCCCGAGACGTCGGGCGCGCTCATACCCTCCGACTGCATCGCCCGAAGCGTCGGGGCCTCCGGCGCGGTGGCACCCTGGAGACCGCCGCCGAGAAGCCCGTCGACTTTTCCGCTCTGGAGACTGCCGGCCAAATTTTCGATCGTGAGATTCGACATGGTTTACCCCTTAACGTCCGATTTCGAGGGCCTTGGCCGCCATGGCCTTGGCCGCGTTCATCGCCGTGACATTCGCTTCGTAGGACCGTTGAGCCGAAATCATGTTCGCCATTTCTTCGACGGTATTCACGTTCGGCATGGCGACGTAACCTTCGTCGTTCGCGTCGGGATGGTTCGGATTGTAAACCATCCGCGGCGGCGCGGTGTCTTCGTGGATATCGTCCACGAGGACGCCTTGCACTTGCTGATCGAGCTGATCCTTCAAAATCTCTCCGAAGCTTTCCTTGTCGGTCGTCGCGGTGAGGATGGCGTCTTTCCGTTTGTACGGACCGCCGTCTTCGGTGCGCGTTGTTTCCGCGTTCGCGATGTTCGACGAGATCGTGTTCATTCGCCGCGTTTGGGCCTCGAGTCCGCTCGCGCTCACGCGCATGGAAGAGAAAAAGTCCATTACCGGTTACCTCCGCCTTCGCTGATCGAATACTTCAACATCCCGAGCTTCTTCTTCAGCATTTCGGCGGCCGCGTCATAGAGCAGCTGATTTTCCGCCATTTTCGCCATTTCTTCCGAACGATTCACGGTGTTTCCGTCGAGCGATTCGACGCCGTTCATGTCGTCGGCGATTTCCGGGGCGACCGGGTCGGTCGAATGGACGATGATGTGCTCCGGATTATCGCCTTCCATCCGAAGTCCGTCGTCGGCGCCGAGCGCCTGACGAAGCGCGCCTTCGAACTCCACCTTCTTCGCGTGGTATCCGGGCGTGTCGGCGTTGGCGATATTCGACGAGATCACGTTCTGGTTCACCAGACGTAAATTCATCGTCGTATTCAAGCCTTGGATCGTGGAGTCGAATCCGGACATTCAGTCTTCCCTTCGACGGAACTTAACGGAGAATCTTTACCAAATTTCGAGCGAGCCCCGCCTCGTCATCTTCCTAGTGTCACATAAAGATCTCTTCAT
>JAYVXM010000560.1:0-3454 GCA_043785205.1 Bdellovibrionales bacterium | reverse complement strand
CGCGCCTGCTGTTGCGCGATTTTTTCCTGCGTCAGGGTCGTCAACTGGGCGACCCGCAAGACGTTTCCGGTGCGTTCAGCGCCGAGTTTATTCGTGCTCAAAATCGTATCGAGGGCGAGGTCCCAAGGCACGTCGACGAGAGAAAGGTTCACTTTTCCGACGACGTCGGTACCGATCACCATATTAAATCCGGACGTTTCCCCGATGAGTTTGAAGATATCGACGATGTCGCCGTCCTTCACCTGGAGGGTAATGTGCCGACCGATGTAGCGTTTCGTCGAAGAAGCATCGAGGAACTGGTCGATTCGGCCTTCCGGGGTTCCGGCGGGATCGACGACCGCGCTTTGGGATTCCGGGAGGACTTCCGGCGAGCCGTTGCGGGACCCTTGAACGGCTCCGCCGACCGAGCTGCCCGAAGCTCCGGATGCGGATTTCGAATTCCCCGACGAGGACGCAGTCGCGGATGAACCGTTGCCTTTTTTCAGGGCCTTCGTCGGCAGAACGGACGGATCGGCCGCGCCATCGATCCCGACGAAGAGTCGAGATCCCTCGGCAAGCGTGGAGATATCCGAACGCTCCCGCATCTGGACGATGATCCGGACCGAGTTTTTCCCGTCGACGTTGTACGGGCTGATCAGGGTCACTTTGGAATTGAAGCTGGCCGTGTCGAGTCGCCGACCGGCGTTGGCATTCGCGAGTCGAGCGTTATGAATTTCGAAAATGACCTGCTTGTCGGCGGCGTTATCGATCCGCTCGAACTCGATCGGACCATCCCCGACGACCGCGATTTGGTTCGGCGAAGCCTTACCGAAGAATTCGATGCGCGTGATCTTGGTCAGCGCGGCCGCGGGACCGGCGTAAACGAGGAGAGAAGCGAGGGCGACTACGCTCATCCGCCGGAAGAGAGCCTGGGAACGATTTTTATGCTTCATGCAAATAGTCCTCATTGGGTTTGGGCTCCGCCCGTCGCCGGTTGGTCGATACTAATTTCGGTGTCGAACATCTCGACCTCGCCTAAGGGATTCACTACCTTTTCGCGAACCACGACGGATTTCGTCGTGATTTTCACGATCACGCCATCTCGCAGACCGATCTTCATTTTTTCAGAGACGTAATGGGTCTTCGAATCGGGCGCGATAAGCATCGCTCGCATTCGGAGCGGCCCGGTAATCACCGCTACGACCCTAAATTCGGTCACGGCGTATCGCTCGAGTTCGCTCCGCAGTTCTTGCATCTCGGATATGGCCGGCTCTTTGAAGGGGTCCCGAAATTTTTTATAGTCGACCGCGCCCGTCGGGGCCGGAGTGGCATTCGACATCGGTTCGGAAGCGCCCGCCGCGAAAGACTCCGAGCCGCACGCGACCCCGATAAACGCGTAAAGGGCGAGGGTACGGATCATTTCACGCCCCCTCCGTTCGCGGGAGTATTCGTCCCGTTCGGCTGGGCCTTAATCGCGTCCGATCCGCCGCTCGTCGCTACCGAGTCTTCCTGGGTTCCGAGATAGACGTAAGACCTCACTTTGATCGACCCCTCCAACTCGACGAAGCGGCTTCCGCGAGCGGTGCTTCCCCGCGGCTTCACGGTAAAATCGTCGACCCGAACGATACGCTCGGCCTGGGCAAGTCGGTCGAGAAAAGCGATCAGCTGAACGTACACCCCCTGGAACGCCAGGTCGAACGGCTGTTCGATATAGTATTTTTGGGTCAGGGACTGAAGAGGAGTCAGGCTCGTGACCGCGAGACCGACGTGTTTCGCCTCCGAAAGGACGAGTTTCATGAATGCCGGCACGTCGTTGTTTTCCGTTAACGTCGATTTCATCGTCGCCAACTCGATCGAAAGCTTCCGGAGTTCATCGCGCTTGCGTTCAAGATTTTGGTAGAAGGTCTTCGCCTCGGCGATCTTCTTTTCCTTCTCGGAAATATCGCTACGCTTTTGTTCGAGCGCGACTTGCTTCGCACCGAGCTCCGAAGTCGGATCGGTAGTGAAGGAATAAAAATCCCAACCGAGGTAAGCCAAGAGCGCGAAGAATAAGAGATTGATCATCCCTTTCATCGCCGGTCCGCCTCGAGTTCGAAGGTAGCGGTCATATGCCCACCCTTCGGGGTTTCTTGTTTACTCGACTTCAACACCACCCCCCGGAAATAGATCGTTTCCTCGAGGCCCTTCATGAAATCGGAAACGACGTCCATACTGGTCGAGCTTCCGCCGATCTTGAAATGGCGATCTTTCAAGGTGAATTCCCGAAGCCAGACATCCTTCGGAATCGTTTCCGAAAGGGTGGTTAGGATCTTCGGTGGCGTCGATCGCTCCCGAATGAGCTCCTGGATGGTGTTGATTTTCGTCCGGATCGTCTTCTCGTCGGCTTCGAGGCTTTTTTTAATCTGCTCGTAACCGTTCGTCTTGTTCAACTCCGAAGCGAGAAGATTCAACTTACTCTCGACCACCCCGGATTCCGCGTCGAGTTTGGCGAGTAATTCGGCTTTTTTGCTTCCGTCGTACCAATAAGCCGCCCCGAGGATGACCGCGTAAACCGCGACGAGAATGATGAGCGCCCGCTTCGCGCCATCCTCCATTTCGGAAGAGTGGCCCAGAAGTTTCTCGAATAACCCCTTTAACCCGGCGGCGGCGCTCCCGCCGCCCTTCGGCAAACCCAAAGCGACGCCGACCGCGGCTTTCCGCTGGTGTAAGTTTACCTTAATCATCCCTTGCTCCCGCGAATGGCGTATCCGAGCGACACGGAGACGACAGGGGCGATACTCGCGATCAGTTCCGGCGTGAAGACTTTTTCGTCGTAACCGATTCGGGCGAAGGGATTCAGGAGCTGGACCGGCAGGCCGACCCGTTCTTCAATCCCTTTCGAAAGCTCGGGAATCTGGGAGGAGCCGCCGGTGACGAGGACGTAGGAAACGGGCGCTCCGCTGGAGGATGCGTTGTAGAAATCGAGCGCGCGGCGAATTTCGGTCGCGAAATTTTCCACCGCGACTTGGGTAATTTCGGCGACTTCCTGTGGGACGGCGCTCTTCCCTTGACCGATCTTCAGCGCCTCGGCGTCGTTCGCGCTTAAATTCATTTGGCGTTGGATTTCCGCGGTAACGTTTTTCCCGCCCATCGGCGATTCTTTCGTGAAGACCGGGACGCCGTCGTGGATCACGAGAACTTTCAGCGTCGAAGCTCCGATATCGACGAGGGCGACCGCCTCGCCGGGGCGGGTATCGTAGTTCGCCTCATAGATGTTCTGGAGAGCAAAATATTCGGTATCGACCACTTTTACGCGGAGTCCGGCGCCTTCAACGGCGCCGACGAAGCCGTCCATGACCGAAAGTTTCGCCGCGACGAAGAGCACGTCGGTCTTCGAATCCTTACCCCGGGAGATCGTGTGGAAATCCATCGCGACTTCGCTCGGATCGAAAGGAAGATATTGTTCGGCCTCCCAAAAAACGGCGTCCTGGAGCTC
>JAYVXM010000559.1:0-3469 GCA_043785205.1 Bdellovibrionales bacterium | reverse complement strand
GGATTCGTCTTTACCGGTAGCGATAACTTTACCTGGTCCTCGGCGAAGAAGAACGACGAATGGATGATCCGGATCGACGATCTCCGCCTCGCGGAAGCGCTTCGCAAGCGGACGGCGGCGGAAGCCGTCGATTACCAGAAACTGTCCGCCGCGGAAATTCGCGCGCTCTACGGCGAACGGACCTTCCTCTACGGATGGCTGCGTCCGTTCATTTATCGGAATTACTGAGGTGTCCGCGGTACGTGCCCATCGCGCGATCCCAAAGATTTAAGTAGAGCCCATAATTCCCCTCGAGGTGGGCGTGATGCCAGGCATGCGAGCTCGGGTGATTGAAGAGGGCGAGAGGTCCCCGGTCGCGGTGACGGCCGAGGAGATCGTAGCCGAGGTGGCCGTAGACGTTCACCGCGCTCGAGTAGGCGTAGAAAAGGAGAAAGGTGCTCCAATGGAGCGGAACCGCGACGGCGATTCCGAGGAAGAAGGCCGCCTGGACGGTCGCTTCGAGGAGGTGGAAAGAATGCGCCGTGAACGGAGTCGGTCGGTGAGACGCATGGTGTGTCCGGTGAAGGAGCCGAAAAACCGCGGGCCGATGCATCCATCGGTGGGTCCAGTAGAAATAGGTATCGTGGAGGGCGAGGAAGACGAGGTAACTTGCCCCGTACCAGATCCATCCGTACTCGTCCGGACGCGTGTAAATCCGGGTTAGGCCCCGGTAAAAGAGGATCGCGGTGACCTCGGTCATGGCGATATAGACCGCGATCGAAACCGCGCTATGAAAGAGCTCGCTTCGCCATTGGGCGCCGTTCGCCGGCCCGCCGAGGCGCCGAGACTGAAGGGACCGGCCGAATCCGAGCCGAGTCGCGGCGAGGGCGGCGCACGCGATCAAGAGGTAACTCAGCACGTACCAAAGGACGTACTGAACGAGGCCCGGCGTCTGGTCCATCTTCGAGGATGCTTACTGGACGAAGTGGGTGAGAATCGCGGCCATGCCGTCGCCGCCCCAAGCTTGGCCGAGGATGCGGACGGACTTCGGCACGTCGGCGTTCGAATTCACTCCGCTGATGTACTTGTGGTAAGCCGGAAGATTCCAGGCCGTCGGACTCCCTTCGAAATAGTTCCGGAGCTTCACGGATTTTCCGGCGAAGAGGTCGCTCGTCTCGCGCGGTCCGTCCTGGAAGCCGGTGGCGAGGAAGTCCTTCAGATCGTCCGGAGGCGACGTGAAGAATTTTTTCAGGTCGACGGTGATCGCCTCTCCGGTGATCGCGCTGACGATCGGAGTCGGTCCCTTCATGAGCTTGATCCGGGTGTCGATGCCGAGCGGGATTTGGCGGGTCTTGAAATTGAGGGAACCCGGATCGACGAACGCTTGGTAGTCGGCCGGAAGTTTCTTCACGGCGTCCCAGAGGCGATTCGAATTCTGGACCGAAAGATTCATCTGCTTGAAGGCCTCGGCCATCGCCGCGTAACCCTTTCCGTTCGGGTTTCCCCGATCCCTAAGGGTCAGGAAATCCTTATATTCTTTGATCTTCGCGACGCGATCGCGAGCCGGCGCGCCTTCGACTCCGCCTTCGAACATTCCCCGGAATCCGTCGATGCCGTAGAGCATTCCGAGGGACTGGTGGACTTTCAGGAAGTCGTTCCACCGGTAGGCGAGTAGGACCGATACCTTCGCCATGTCCTCGTGGATTTCCGCGAGCGCCGCCAGTTTTTCGGGCGCCGAAAACGTACGGTACCGGTCGAGATCCGATTGGAAACTCGCGGTACCGTAGAGGATCTTATTGTCGAAGACGATCGGTTCGCGAACGGAAAGCGATTCGATGCGGTCGGCGGCGCGCATCAGCTCCGGGTAAACTTCGCTCGCGAGATACCGTTGAATGTCGACTTCGGTCATGAATTGGGCGGCTCCCGAGTCCGGAAGCTTGCCGATGTACGCGATCACGGCGTCCCACTGGGTCCCCGGAAAAAAGGTATGGAAACGCGTAAGATTCTTACGGACGGCGGAGAGCACGGCGCTATGGAGCGTGCGCGTTTTCTCGACGAACGGCCGGGACCGGAAAAGGATGCCCTTGAGCGGCTTGAGCATCGAGATTCCCGTCGCGACGAGCTTCAGATCGTCCGGGTAGGTTTCGTATTTTGCGTTCACTTCCGCGATGAGCGCGTCGATTTGATCGGGGGAGGTGATCTTCAGGATCTTCTGATCGCGAAATTCGCGGAGTTCCTTCGAAAGGGAGCTTTCGTTCAAATCCTTACCGGAGCTGGCCACCTGCCGCTGCGGCGACTTATCGTTCGTGTTCGCGACTTCCATCGCGGCGGGCTTCACGGAGGCGATATGCGCGGGCGGAAAAATGAAATCGACTTCGGCTTGCACGGGCCCGGCGATCGCCGCGCACGCGAGGGCGAAAATGACGTTCGTTGGTGAAATTCCAAGACTTTTCAGCGTAAGCTTCATAGATAAGGTCCCCGCAAAAAGGCTACAGGCCCGAGTCCTATGAGTCAATCGAACCGCTGGCGTCAAACCTTCCCGAAACTGCGCTTCGTTTTGCCGGTTTTGGGATTTCTAAGTCTCGTGGCTTTACGAGCTCCTCCGCTCGCCCTGGGGCCGGACGACCTCGTCGACACGGAGTTCGAAACGGCGTCAGATCTCCGGCACTTGAAGAGCGAGTTCAATATCCAAGAGGGGCTACAGCTCATTTTCACCAAGGAAGGTCGGGGTCCGATCACGGTCGGCGAGGGGTGCGCCATCCGGAACTGGATCTCCCACGAGTCCCTGACCGAGCCCGCCGTCAGCGGGGTGAATTCCCCGTTTTCGCTCCGCGAGGCGCGGGCGGAAATCAATCCCCGGACCGGGGCGAAGCGGATCTGGTTCGCCCGTCTCCTCGATCCCGATTGCGAGAAAGGGGAGTCGGCAGTTCCGCTCGACCTCGGCCCCGTTCTCGCGTCACCCTGGGGCGGGACGGTCGTGAACCGCGCGGGCACCGACCTTTCCGTGAACTTTTCCTACGATTCCGCTTTTCACGCCTCGACGATCGCTTCGGTCCTCGCGCGGGTTCGGAACGACCTTCTGCCCAAGCTCCCCGATTTCGACCTTCAGATCGGCGGACTGCACGCGTTCCGGTATTACGTCCAGTCCGGGATGCAGGGGATGCTCGGTGTGAACCTCCTCGCCCTCGTCCTCCTTTCCATCCTGATCCGGCTTTTCCTCGGGCGGTGGCTCGGATTCTGGATTTTCCTCGGTACGCTCGTCCTGACCTTCGCGACGATCTGGATCGGGATGGCGTTCCTCGCGGTTCCGATCGATCTCGTGAACTCGAATCTCTTCCTGATGATCCTGATCGCGACCCTCGAGGATTTCGTCTACCTCTCGTACCTCCAGTTGAAGGGCGTCCCGAGCGAATCGTGCTTTCGCCGAATGATCCGGCCGTCATTTTTCACCTCGTTCACGACCTGGATCGGGTTTACCTCCCTCGCGTTC
>JAYVXM010000558.1:0-3478 GCA_043785205.1 Bdellovibrionales bacterium | reverse complement strand
CGGTGCGAGCCTCAAGCCGGAAAGCTTTCTCGCCCTTCTCGAGGCCGCGAGCACGCTTTTTTGATCCACCGTCAACCGTTCGACGCCCGCAAAAATTGAGTTTCGTTGCTAAGACCAGCGCCCTTTTGCATACTGAAAACGTGGCATCATCGCTATCGTTTCTGTCCCATCCGCTGAAGCTCATTTCTACGTTGTGGGATTCGACCCCCAATATTCCCGTTCCGGCGAGTCTTCCGACGCCGACCGTGGCCTCCGTCGGATCGGCGGCGCGCCCGGATTTGGTTGCCGCATCGGAGCAAGTTTTAGCGCCGCACGGAATTTGCGGTTGGGTATCGGCCGAACCCGGGACGCCGGGTAACTTCGTGTGCCAGGCCGCGGGCCAAGTCATGCCGGGGGTTGTCTTCCTGGTCTCCCTGATCGTCGTTTCGGGGACTCTTCTCTTTCTTGTTCGCTATCTTCTTCGATCGGCCGCGCTGGCGTCGGAACTCGAGATCTTGGCGAAAGCGGTGGAAAAAATTCAGGGCGCTCCGCCCGCGGACTGGGCCCAAAAAGATTCTTGCGATAAAATCATCGCCGTCCTTCGGCGATCGGGAGCGTCCATTCCCCCGATTCTCGAGCTTTCGAACCAAATCGAGCGGTCCCTGGTCCGAGTGCCGGCGGCGACGGAACGGCAAATGATGCTTAAACAGCCCGTTTCCGAAATAACCACCGAGATTCGTGAATTCGAGCGCTGGTCGGGTCAGTCCCTGGCCGAAGCACTTCCGGGTTGGTTAACCGGAATCGGTCTGCTCACCACCTTCATCGCCATTTTGCTCGGTCTTCAGGGAGTGAAAGTTCTGACAAATCTCGAGGTCCGCGGAATCGGAGGACTCGTGAACGGGCTCTCGGGTAAATTCTTTTCGTCGATCATTGCTCTCAGCTGCGCGATCAGCATTACGATTATTCATTATTTTATTTCGGGTCGAACGCGAACCCGTTGGACCCGACTGTCCGATTGCCTGCAAGAGCGCATCCCTCACCTCAGCATGGAGAGAGTTTTCGTCAATCTCCTCCAAGCACGTAATCCCGACCGCGGATCGTCATGAAAGAAAGTGCCACTCCGGGCTTCCTTTCCCACGCGTTCACGGACTTGATGGCTTCGCTCGCCGTAATTTTTATTTTACTGAGTGTAGTTTTCATCCATAACGCGTCCAAAAAGCGGGAGAACGACAAGGAATTAATCAAAAGCAGTCTGAGTGAAGTCCTCGAAAAAAATAAGCTCCCGCTACGCCAGGACCCCAACGACCCGCTCGTACTAGCCGTTTCCGTCGGGGAAGATGTCCTAAAATTTCCCCTGAACAGCGCAGCTCTTTCGACCGCCGGAGCGAAATTTCTGGACGAGTTCGCGCCCGCGCTCACCGCGCAGCTTTGTTCGGAGGCGGTGCGCTCGAAGGTCGATGCGATCATTATCGAAGGCCATACCGATCGTTCCGGTGAGACGACCGCCGACGGTGTACGCCGAAACATTCGCTTGAGTCAGAATCGCTCTTTCGCGGTTTTGGAACGAGCCCTCCAAGCGGTTCAGGCTCGCGGTGATCTGAGCGAGTGTCTCTTGAAACTCGCCTCCGCCACGGGGCGCGGTTCAAGGGTGCCGATCGAATTGAAAGGCCAATACGACTCCGATCTCAGCCGGCGAGTCGAAATTAAAATTCGCGTGAAATCGAGCGAACAAGAGCTCGTGAAAAATCTAAGGAAGGCCGGTTCGACCTAACCGCCGCCCGCTTCCTTTTCCACTCTCGTCAACCAGTTGCGATTATTCAAAAAGAGAGGGTTTCGGGGATCGGCAGTGAGCGCCTTTTCGAGCGCGCTCTTCGCGAGGCCGAAGTCTTTCTTTAAAATCGCCGCCGACGCGATGTCATTCTGGGCGTTCGCCCAACTCTTGATGTCCGGCGGAATCTTTTTCCAGACGGAAATCGCCTTATCGTATTCGCCGATCGTATAATACTGCATTCCGAGTTCCATTAACGGGCCCCCATCCGGAGAAGGAGTATGGGACTTCGCTTCTAGGTTCGCGATGACATCGGCCGTTTTTTTCTGGGAGTCCTTGGCGAATCGAAGGTTGTTCTGGGCGAGTTGCATATCCGGCGAAATCGAAAGCGCGCTCTTACACGCGTCGATCGCCGCGTTCCAGTGCTTCATTTCATTCGCGGCGGCGCAGAGGTCGTTATACCCCACCGCCGATTTCGGATTCAGTCCAACGCACTTTTCGAAAGATTTCATGGCTTCTTCGGCATGATGAGCCCCGAGTTGGGCCAGACCGAGTTGAAGGTAGGTGTCGAAAGTTGGGGATTTCCGGACCGCCTCGGTCGCGGCGTCGAGCGCAGACGTCGCGGAGACCGGGGCCTTCGAAGCAGGCGGCGGGACCTCTCTCGAACATCCGGCCACGCCAAGCCCAATAGTAATAGAGAGGGAGTAAATTAAGACTCGGTTCCGATTCTTCATAGAATTAAGGATAGCCGAAGTTATCCGCCGGTAAAGTCTTCCTCCCCTTACCGTGGTTTTCCTCGCCAAAGGCATGACCTTTTCCGGCCTCGGTGGCGATGATTTCGGAAACCAGATGCTCCCCTCTTAAAGTCTAAACTTAAACTATTTAAGTTAGTGTTTACTCTCTAAATGTAACTATCTGAATTTATGGTCAAATATTTTGCTCAAACTTCAGAAATTTAAGGGGATCTAAACGACGCGATGCATTATGATTAATGTTATGACTAATTAACTCTTCTAAGTTTACACAGCCATGATTTAAATCCTAATTTTCGTTTTGCCCAAAACTTTTGATGCTCCTCGTTAAATTGTTAGCTTTATTTAGTCGCCTCAGCATTTAGCTCCAACGTCCCGATGGTAAAGCACATGAAACCGCGGTCCTCTCCCCTGCCGATGCTGAGTCGCGTCGCCCTAATCGGCGCTTGCGGACTCGTGTTTGCGGGGTGCGGAACCAAAATCACTCCGATTCGAGTGACCCATCCCACGAATTTCCAGTCGGCCGTCCGTAAAACAGGCGTCGACATCGATTCCCAAGGGGGCGTGGACGACGTTCAAGCGCACACTACCGCTTCGGGATTCCGCGTGATGAACGTATCGATCGGCGGCAGCACCCAAAAAATCCAGGCGTCGAGCGCCTCCGTTACTGTGAACGGAGGCATTTATGTTCAGTAAATGCCTGGCGCGAGCGCGGATCGTTTCGCTCGTTATCGCCCTCTGCGTAGGTCTCGCCGTTCCCGGAAAAACATCTAACGTTTACGCCGCGAACTTGGAAACCGTTCCCCAAACCATGAACTTCCAAGGAAACATGGTCGACGCCACGGGAGCTCCGCTTCAAGGAGCAATCCCAATGCGGTTCGGGATCTACATCTCGAACACTCGAGTTTGGTATGCGGAGTACGACGTCGTCGCTCGCAACGGAACTTTTTCAGTCGTCCTCGGCGGTACTGCTCAAGGC
>JAYVXM010000557.1:0-3488 GCA_043785205.1 Bdellovibrionales bacterium | reverse complement strand
TCGTCGCGAGCTCGACTGGGTGTACCGCTCCGGTCGGCGACGCGTGCGCGGCGGTCCGCTGACCATCCGACGATTCGCCTCGTTCGCGACCGCCGGCGACGGCATGAGGAGAAGTGGATTGATCGCGGTTACCCCTTCCCGGACTTCGAAGTGGAGGTGCGGTCCGCTCGAATGGCCGGTATTTCCGGAAAGCGCGATTCGCTGCCCGCGCCGGACCCGCTGGCCGCTCTCCACGAGAAGCTTCGAATTATGGGCGTAAATGGTCGAGAGTTTTCCCTCGTGTCGAAGGACGACCATGCGGCCGTAACCGCGGATCTTCGCGCCGGAGTAAATCACCTTCCCGTCGGCCGCCGCCTGGACCGGAGTTCCCGTCCGGGCGCGGAGGTCGACGCCGTCGTGGTGTTCCGTGCCTCGGCTACCGAAGGTCGACGTGACGACGACGGTATTTGTCGGCCAGCGCCACGCGCGGGTCCGCGCCTGAAGTTTCCGAGTTTGGACGGAGGTTAACGTACCGGTTTCGTCGGTACCGCGAATCCGGTACGAGCTTTGTTTCGCCGGGATACGGTCGTTCACGCCTTCGCGGACGGCGACCGTTCGCCGTCCGTGGCCGGTCGCGCAGCCGACGAACGCCAATGCGGGGATCAGGAGAACGAGAAGACAGGTTTTGCGTTTCAGCATCGGCTCCCTTTCGCCCTCATTTCATGAGGACGGAATTTCCAAAACCTTCCATCAACTCCAAGATATATTCGTGATCGGTCGTATCGAGCCGAAGCGGCGAAAGGGATGCGTAGCCGTCTTCGACGGCCTGGCAGTCGGTCCCCTTTTCCTTGAGAAATCCGTGATACCCGCCGCCGACCCAGAAATAGTCCTTCCCGCGATGGTCGCGGCGTTTGAGGATCGTCGAGGAATAGTGGCGAAAGCCCTGGCGGGCGAGCGTAATCCCGCGGATCTTCTTCAACGGGAGATCGGGCGAATTTAGATTCAGGAGCGTGCCCGGCGCGAGTCTCATCTTCGACTTTCCGCCACCGGTAAATCGCCGGATCACCTTTACGGCCAGAGCGGCTGCGGTTTCGTAATGGAGTTTCTCCTCCACTTTCGCGCGGTAAAAATCGATCGCGAGGCTAACCGCAAGCGCTGGAATGCCCATGATGCAGCCCTCGCGCGCCGCCGAAACCGTCCCGGAATAAAAAACATCCTGGCCGAGATTCGCGCCGCGGTTGATCCCCGAGACGATAAGGTCGGGCTTCCTCTTCGCGAAAAGTTGGGAAACTCCGACATGCACGCAGTCGGCGGGGCCACCGCTCACGCCGTAAAAATCTTCCTTCAATCGGATCATCCGGAGCGGCTTATGGATCGTCAGCGAATGGCCCGTGGTGCTCTTCTCTTCGAGGGGGGCGACGACGGTCACTTCGCCGAGCTTCCGGAGGTACTCGTAAAGGACGTGGATCCCCCGGGCGTGGACGCTGTCATCGTTACAGAGAAGGATCCGCATAGACTGATAAGTCTAACGACAGCGGATTACTCAAGAAATGGGCAGGAATTGCCGGCGGGTTATTGACGGGGAACTCGGCTATCCGCGGAGGAGCGGATCGCGGACCTTCGCGCCGTCCTCGATCGTCCGATTCCGCACCTCGCCTTCCGGAGTGTTCACGCTCGTATAGGTGCACCGAACGCCGTCGCGTTCGAGCCGCGCACAGGCCGCGGTGAGGATCGAATGCCCGAGCAAAATCGACCCGAGGGTCGAGAGCGGACCGGCGCGAACGTCGTCGGTGATCTCGAGACAGGCGTCGCCACGAAATCCGCCGGTATCCACGACCCGGTCGCATACTTCGTAGAGCCGCTTCCCGGTCGGATGGCGCGAGGTCACCGCCGAGCTATGCGGAACGCTCGTAAAGGCCACGGTGTAGAGGCCGAGGCGTTTCGCTTCGAGCGCGAAATCGACGACCGCGGGATTGATGCCCGACTGGGACGAGATCCATATCATCTCGCCCGCACGCGGTTCGGCGCGGGCGAGCATCATGTTCGCGGCCGCCGCCGTTCGCTCGAGCACTCGCACGACGGGTGGACCGGCGGTCGGGAGGAGGTAGTCCGCGAAGACCGGAATGAGGAACGAGCACCCACCCGCGCGGTGGTAAAGCTCCATCGTGAAGATCGCGGCGTGGCCGCTCCCGAACGCGAAGAGCGACTTCCCCGCCTTCACGTCGGCGACAAGCCGATCGGTAATCCCCTCGAGCACGTTCACGTTCGACTCGACGATCCGTCCGAGATGCGGAATCGCCGTTTCGGAGTAGCTTCGGACGCTGATTTCACCCATCGAAATCTCCTTCGTTTATTTTACCGGCGATCCGCTCGAAGCGAGCGCCTTCGGATCGCTTACGCTTCCGAATCCGGAGCCGGTCAGGTTTAATGAAAGGTTGAATCGGAAGTCGCGACACCACTCGCCGATGTAGCTTGGGATCGCACACGGGCGTTGGTAGTAGCCGAGATCGAGTTTCCAGCACTCGGAGGGACTTTGGAACGTGAGTCGGGTGTCCGCCGAAGCCCAGCGCCCGCCGCGGATATTGTAACCGATGGTCGCGCTCGGCATGATGTAGTCGTTCAACGAATAAACGGCGGTCAGCGTGAGGTCCTCGATCTGGGATTGGCCGCTCGAGCGGTTGAAGTTGAACGAGGCGCCGACGCTTCGCTCGTACGCGAGTACTTTCCCCGCACCCTTCGAAATGATCCAGTTCGCGCCGGTCGAGATCACGTGCCGGCTCGTCGAATCCGAAACGGGCTGGTAAGGAATGTAATAATAATCGAGGAAACCGTTCGCGCGGTCGAACGTCGCCGTGAGGAGGCTATAGAATCGCGAGAGGGGCCGGCGCGGCTGGTCGGCGGCGTCGTAGCGAAGCTCTCGGAAGTTGAAACTCTGGCCGGCGGACCATTCGAGCGGTTGGTCGTAGGTGTAGGCCGTCACCGCTCCCGGACCGCCGGCGACTTTCCGCTTCCGGACGAGCTGGGTCTGAAAGCCATAGGAAATCGCGTTTCCCTCCGGTGCAAAATAGTTCGCGTTACTGAGGGTCGAATCGAGTGGAACGATGTCCTCGTTGTCGAAATTGTATCCCGTGAATCCGCCCCGGCGCGCGTAGTCCATCTGCTGGGTGAAAGGATGCTCAGGAACGTCGTGCCGGTACGGAATCACCGAATAGTTCAGGATCGGCCGAATAAGATGCTTCACCCGCGGAAATTCTCCCGCCGGATCGCGGTCGTAGATCCGTTCAAGCTGGGTCGAGATATCCACGTTGAATCGGAGGTAACTCCGCGCGAGCGAACTCGCATGACCCTTGAAGTCGTAGACATACTGGTAATAGTCGAGTCGAGGGACGACGGCGACCGTGTCGGTTGGTCGGAGCGTGGTGTAGAGCGAAGGATTCATCCGCGCGCGCGTCGCGATCCGGAGGGGATCGATCCACGGTTCGTACGCCGGCCCGCGAGCCGCGCGGGTC
>JAYVXM010000556.1:0-3489 GCA_043785205.1 Bdellovibrionales bacterium | reverse complement strand
GTCAAAGGGTTCGTCTCTTTTGCCATGAGAACTTCAGCTTCGATATGGTGCATGTTAATTGTCATTTTTTTAATCACGAAAACGTTGATCCCACTGATTGTTTATCATCGTCCAATTGATCTTATGCTTGAAAAGGTCCTATGGATGGCGTTGCTCTTTCTAGTTATCGGTTTTGCCTATTCGTTGCTTGTTTGGTCCACATACGAGCGAAGACGAAAACTGAAGAAGTAATCCTGGGCGGCCTGTGTGGTTATGCACCGGTCCCGCTGGCTTCGATGCACGGGCCTCGCAAAACGCCACCTTGGATAGGATATGAAACTCGGCAAACCAATATTTCCGAAAAACGATTGGGAAAAGCTCAGGTCAAAAGGGAGTTTGAGTTTCATTCTCAGATTCACCCTTATCGGTTGGTCAACCTTTACTGCAGCATACATCACCAGCAAGACAGTAGTCCCTGTGCTCGTACACCATGGAGTGATGTCCGTGACCTGGGGACGAGTAGGTGCGATGTCGTTATTATTTATTTTGATTTGGTGTAGTATTTCACTCTTTCTCTGGAAGGTTAATGAGGCCGACTGGAATATAAAAAATAAATCAGAAGACTGAAAACAAAGTATGTGCGGCAATCAAAATGAACTTATGGATTGCTGCTGTTGGACTCCTCCCAAGCGGGGATTATTTCTATAAAATGAGCGGGTAATGATAAAGATCGCCGTGTTCTTATTTATCGCGACCACGCTTCTTTCCGGGTGCGACACGATTTCGGTATATCGAGCGAGCTCGCTGCAAGGGGAGTTCACCGACGTTCCTACGAAAGGCATGTCTTCGAGACAGCAGACGAGCATTGATAATGGTCAAATTTTGGTGAGAGTTTACGTGAATCGATTTAATTTCGCGATGGGTGTTTTTCTCGAAATAGAAAATCGCCATAAAACCGCCCTTAAATTTCGCCCATGGAATGTCACGATGACGGGAGGAAATGGGAAGAATTTGCCTTTAGAAAGTGTTCATCGAAAAGTTTCGTCAGAAAAATACGAGCGAGTTGACGAAAAAGAGAGTCAATTTAGAATCGAGCCCGGCGCGGTAGAAAGTTTCGGTTACGATTTTGATGGGAGTCCAGTTATGGGCTTCACGCATATTACGCAGACTGATGAGCAAAAGACCTTACACTTCGTAGTCGGTGATCTAAGCGGACCACGAGGACCGGTTCCCGTGGACTTTGTGTTTAGCCAAAAAAGGTAAATAGTGGGTCTGCGATGGAATCGTCGTTTCTGGCTTCCCGCTCCTAAGCCCGATGAGTTAAGTCCGATCTACCTACGCAGCGAATCTGCAAGCCCCTAAACTGATTTCCGGTCCTTCGATTTTTCAAGAATGCCTCTAAACGTACTTTCATTCACGCCGAGTCTACTCGCAGCGTGTCTCTTCGACGTCGACGATTCCATCACGGCGCGAACGTATCGAATTTTCTCAAGCCGCTGCTTTTGTTCGAACTCTTCGAACGTTGTCGTTTGTTCTTTTGGAGTTAGTATTTCGAAGAATTCCGGGCCTAGATCTTTCGGCTCGATCGTATTCTTCACTGAATTCGCAAGCACGTTAAGAACCTCACCCTGAAGCTCGCCGACGTTTCCGGGCCACGCGTAGTTTTCCATCGCGCGGAGGGTGCGCAGGAGAAATTTTTTCTGCGCACCGTATTTGCGATTGTATGCCGAACAAAAGTGCTCGACCAAGAGGGGAATGTCTTCTTTACGTTCACGTAAAGCCGGAACATTAATCCGGAGCATCTTTAGGCGGTAGTACAAGTCTCTGAGAAACTCGCCGCGCTCGACCTTCTCTTCGATGTCGGGCTTCGTCGCGGCGACGATTCGGCAATGAGTCGCGATTTCTTGGTCGCCGCCGACCCGGCGGATCTTCTTTTCCCGAACGGCCCGAAGGAGAGCGGACTGAGCCGCAGGCCCTAGGTGGTGAAGTTCATCGAGAAATACCGTTCCGCGATTTGCGATTTCAAAGATCCCGATCTTTCTTTGCACGGCTCCCGTGAAGGCGCCTTTCTCGTACCCGAAGAGTTCCGCCTCGACGAGGGTCGAACTCTGGTAGGCGGCGCAGTTTACGGGGTGAAAACTCCCACATGAAGACTCGTGCAGAAGGTGCGCGATCAACTCCTTACCGGACCCCGTTTCGCCGACGACGAGGACGGCGTCGTCCATCTTACTGAACTTCTTCGCGAGAGCGACGGATCTCGTCAGGGCCGCGGAGCAGCCGATCAGTCCGTTTTCTTTCAAGATCTTCTCGTTCGCATCGGCGCCGGCTCTTGGCTTTAAGGACCGGGTCTGTTCAAAGTGCATGACCGCCTTGTCGATGGCGCGTCTAAGCGCCGCGATATCTTCGTCCTTATCGACGAAATCCAGGACCGGGGAGCGAAGGGATTGTTTTAACGTCTCCCGTTTATCGTCGCAGGAGTACATCAAGAGGGCAGGCTCGTCGTTAATCGAGTGGATGCGCTCGGCCAAGGTCGCTCCGTCCATCTCAGGCATGATGAAGTCGATCAAAATGACAGCGTATTCTTTTGCCCCACTCATCACGAGTTCGAGCGCATCGTTCGGGCGCAGGGCGGTGTCCACCCTGAACCCCCAGGCCTCGAGAAGCTCTTTCGTCGATAAGAGATTAAGCGAATCATCATCTACGACTAGAATGTTCGTCTTCATACTACTGCCCCTTCAAACTTTGGCTCGGTGATTTCAACTCGCGCGGGAAACCCGACGCTGAACGTGGTTCCGCGGCCGTCCTTCGTATCAAACCCGATCGTGAGATCCGATTCCGAACAGATCTTTTTCACGATCCCAAGCCCAAGTCCCGTGCCCCTCGTTTTCTTCGTCGTGAAGTCGAGATCAAAAATTCGGGACTGGACCTCGGCCGGAATCCCGCTTCCTGTGTCCGAGACTCGGAGTCGGACACCATTTTCGGTGTCTACCGCGAGGGTGATGGCATGGAGGCCTTCGGCCGGGATGGCTTCAATCGCGTTCCGAACGAGATTATCGACGATTCGAAACAGGTCGGTTTCACCGATCGAGATGAATGCGTCGATTTCCGTTTCTCGATCGACAGCAATATTTCTATGAGAAGCCGCGAAATCAAGCTCAAGTTCCTTGCAATACGCGTCTACCCATCGCGAAAGGTTAATCGTGACTGGCGTTTCGCGAACATGTCCTAGCGTCGTGACCTGACGAATCAGCGAGCCCATGCGTGACAGGACGCCTTCGATGCGCAGCACTTCGGTCCTATCGACTTTACCCGTGCGCCGAATGTTTTCGACAAGGACGGCCAGGAACTTCGAAACCTGCGACAAAGGCGTTTTCAAGTCATGCCCGATCCCGCGAACGATATCGGTTCTGGTTTTAGACGCCACATCGACTTTCAGTTTCTCGATTTCGTCGTGAAGTGTTTTGACCGATTCGTCTAAAGGTAGGAACTCCGAGAAAAGACGCTGTGTTT
>JAYVXM010000555.1:0-3492 GCA_043785205.1 Bdellovibrionales bacterium | reverse complement strand
TGAGCGGCCCCGAATCATGAATCATGCGAGCGACGAGTTCCTTCCCCGTTCCGCTTTCCCCGATGATCAGGACGTTCGTCTTGTTGCCAGCCACCTTGCCGATCATCGAGATGAGGTTTTTAATCGCGAGCGATTCGCCGAGGATCTGCCTCACTTGATGCTATCCCCCATCTTGAAGATTGGAAGGTACATCGCGATCATCATGCCCCCGACGGTGCCGCCCAGAAAGACGAGGATGAACGGTTCGATCAATTTCGTCAAACCGCCGACGAGCGCCTCGACTTCCGCTTCGTAGAAATCGGCGACCTTCTCCAGCATTTTATCGAGCTGGCCCGTATTCTCACCCACGGCCATCATCTGTACCGCCATTTTCGGGAAGACCTCGAGCTTGGCGAAGACCTGGGAAAGCCCCTTCCCCTGCTCGATTTCCGCCCGCACTCGGCCCACGGCTTCTTCGAGCACGGCGTTGTCGATCGTCTGCTTACAGATATCGATCGCATCGAGCAAACTGACGCCGGATGAAAGGAGGGTAGCGAGAGTCCGCGTGAACCGGGCGGTGCCGCCCTTTTGCATCAACATGCCGAAGAGCGGCGCGCGGAACATGATCCGATCGAACATGATCCGACCTTCCGGAGTGGAGTAAAACCGCTTCACCAGAATGTAGGCGCCGATTCCCCCTCCGAGGATAAGGTACCAATACTGGCCGAGAAAATGGGACGCGTTGATGACGAACTGAGTTGGGCCCGGGAGCTCGCCGCCGTTTTGCTTGATCAGTTCTTCGAATTTCGGGATCACGAAAATCAGCATCGCCGCGATGACAAGGGCTCCGATCGAAATAACGATCGCCGGATACATCATCGCCGCCTTCAGCATTTTCTTCAAACGGTCATTGTCCTCGAGGTAAGAAGATAACCGACGCAGCATCTGATCAAGCGCTCCCGATGACTCACCGGCACGAACGAGGGCGAGGTAAAGTCGCGGGAAAGATTTCGGATAAGTGCCGAGCGCTTCCCAGAGGAAGGATCCCTCCGAAACCCGATTCTTCACGCCCGTACAGAGATTCCGGAGTGAGGCCGACGAGGCCTGATCGCCCAGAATGTCGAGCGCCTGGACGAGCGGCACGCCCGAACCGATCAAGACTTGGAGCTGGCGAGTGAAGTGAAGGACCTCCTCTGCCTTGATGTTCACGCCCCCGGAAAAGAACGAGCCCAAGCCGCGCGAAGCGAGCGACGCCGCCGAGATCCGTACCGGCCGGATGCCCTGGCCCCGAAGTAAAACGCGCAAGTCGCCCTCGGTGGCCGCGTTCAGCTGCCCTTTCACGCGCTTTCCCTGCTTGTCTACGCCTTCGTATTTATATTCCGGCACTTATCCTCATACCTTCAGTAGCGAAATTTGCTTCAGCAGTTCTTCCGGAAAGTTGCTGAACTCGATTCCCGTGTCTCGCGAAATAGCGCCGGCCCGGATCAGCGAAAGGAGATGCTGATTCATCGTCTGCATTCCCGTCTCGCCCTGCCCGGTCTGCATCGCGGAGTAAATTTGGTGAATCTTCTCTTCCCGAATCAGGTTTCGAATCGCCATCGTAGGAATAAGCACTTCGCACGCCATCGCGCGGCCCTTACCGTCGGCTTTCGGCAAGAGAGCCTGCGAAATCACGGCCTGCAACGTGAAGGAAAGGAGCTGCCGAACCTGGGCCTGTTGATGCGGCGGAAAGACATTGATCACCCGGTTGATCGTCTGGATCGCGCCGTTGGTGTGGAGCGTTCCGAAAACGAGATGCCCTGTCTCGGCCATGGTCAGCGCCATTTCGATGGTCTCGATATCCCGCAATTCGCCGACGAGGATGAAGTCCGGATCTTGCCGGAGGATCTGCTTAAGCGCATTGTGAAAACTTTTCGTGTCGACGCCGACTTCGCGCTGGTTCACGACGCAGTTCTTATGGGGATGCACGAACTCGATCGGATCCTCGATCGTCATCAGATGCCCATATTCTTCACGGTTCAGCGTATCGAGAATCGAGGCGAGCGTGGTCGATTTACCCGAACCGGTCGGACCCGTGACGAGTACGAGCCCGCTCGGCCGCTTGATCACTTCCCGCATGATCTTCGGGATCCCGATCGAGTCCCAATCGGGAATGTTGATCGGAATTCGGCGGAAGACGGCCGCGACCGACCCGCGTTGCAGAAAAAGATTTCCCCGGAAACGGGAGACGTCCTTAATCCCGAACGAGAAGTCGAGCTCGAGATTCCGCTCGAACTCGGCCTTTTGCGAGTCGGTGAGTACTTGATAACAGAGCTCCTTCGTATCCTGGGGGCCCATCGAATCCGTCTTCACTTTGACCATCTTTCCGGAAATCCGGAACTGGGGCGGCACGCCGACCGTGACGTGCAAGTCGGAGGCGCTCTGCTCGACCATGGTTTTTAAAAGGGACGGCAAACTAATCTTCGGCATCTATCGGTTCCCCGCTCTATTCTTCGACCGTGGATCCCAGGGCTTCTTCGACCGTCGTCGCCCCTTCGGCCGCCCGGCTGAGCCCGGTTTGGCGTAGGCTTTTCATCCCGCCTAAGACCGCGCGTTTCCGGATATCGATGATCGATTCCCCGCGAAGGACCATTTCCTTCAGTTCCGTCGTGAAATCGAAAACTTCGTAAATGGCGACCCGGCCCTTGTAACCGGAGTTGTTGCAGATCGCGCATCCGCGACCCTTCATCAGGGTCAATTTTTGGAGATCGTCCGGCCCGAACCCGATCTTAGCGATCTCCTCCCGAGTCAGCGTATGGGGCCCTTTGCATTTCTGGCAGACGCGCCGGAGGAGGCGCTGGGCCACGATCGTATTTACCGAAGAGGTCACGAGAAAGGGTTCCACGCCCATGTTCATCAATCGCGTGATCGAGCTCGGGGCGTCGTTCGTGTGAAGGGTGGAGAGCACCAAGTGACCGGTGAGCGCCGCTTGAATGGAAACTTCCGCCGTTTCGTAATCCCGAATTTCCCCGACGAGGATCGTATC
This sequence comes from Bdellovibrionales bacterium, assembly GCA_043785205.1. Classification (GTDB taxonomy): domain Bacteria; phylum Bdellovibrionota; class UBA1018; order UBA1018; family UBA1018; genus JACMQW01. The sequence continues at coordinate 488 of JAYVXM010000555.1, read as the reverse complement.
CGGATCTTGACGAAGAAGGGCGCGCAGGACGGACGCGAACGTCAGGCCGACGTCCTTATTCACCTGGGTCTGATTGATCCCTTCGAGGTTATATTCGACGGGATCTTCGGCGGTCGAGATATTGTCGGTGATCGTATTCAACTCCGCGAGGGCCGAATAGAGGGTGGTCGTCTTACCGGAACCGGTCGGACCCGTGACGAGAACGAGGCCGTTCGGGGCGTAGATCCCCTTCTTGAAGACTTCGAGCTGGCGAGCCTCGAACCCGAGCTTTCCGAGGTCGAGCGAGAGATTTCCGCTCGCGAGCATCCGCATGACGACTTTTTCGCCGAAAAGGGTCGGTAGGCTGTTCACCCGAAAATCGATTTCGCGCCCAGCGCTCTTGAGCTTAATTCGGCCGTCCTGAGGGACCCGGCTTTCCGAAATGTCCATCCGAGACATGATCTTCAGCCGAGCGACGACCGCGCGCTTCATGTCGAGCGGAATTTCGG
>JAYVXM010000554.1:0-11240 GCA_043785205.1 Bdellovibrionales bacterium | reverse complement strand
CCATGAGCTCGCCCTTTTTATTCACGTGCGGAGTCGAAACGGGCTTCGCCATCGCGTAGCCTTCCTTCGGATCGTTCCGGGAATCGGGCTGGGTCTCGACGGTGGCCGGTACGAGCTCGCCGTCGGTCTCTTCCTGACCGATCTCCTCGCTCGACGCGTTTTCGTAGAATTCGCCCTTAAGCACGCTCTCAAGCGCTTCTTTATGCGCGGCCGTCGTCGATTCGGCAGTGTCCGACTCGAGTTTCACGACCTCGCCGTCCGGCGCGATCGCTTCGCCCTTGCCGGGCTTGATTTGGGAAGGCGGGAAACCAAATTGGGTCCGGTTCTTCGCGACCAGGGCGGCGGCGATGATCTTCGGTACGTAATCCCGGGTTTCCGGGCGGAGGAAGCGATGACGGGTCAGCGCCCAGAAATCTGCGGTGCCGTACCGGCGAACCGCGCGCGCGAGTTTCGCTTCGCCGGCGTTGTAACTGGCGGCGGCGAGCTCCCACGAATTGAACATCCCGTAGAGATCCTTCAGGTACTGGGCGGCCGAAAGCGTCGACTTCCGCGTATCGCGGCGTTCGTCGACCCACCAATTCACGGAGAGACCGTAACGTTTTCCGGTCGCGGGGATGAACTGCCAGGGACCGACGGCTTTCGCGAAGGAGCGCGCGTGGTTGTTGAACCCGCTCTCGATCATCGCGAGGTAGACGAGGTCTTCGGGAAGATTATACTGGCGGAGGAGCGGCCGAATGAACGGGATGAAGTGCTCCGAGCGCTCAAGATATTTCACGAAATGCTTTCGGCCGCGGCCGGTGAAATAATCGATCCACTTTTCGACCGCGGAATTCACCGTGATCGGAAAGTCGAAACTCGTGTGCTCGAGTTTCACGCCCTTGATGATGATCTCGTCGGGCTGAACGACGGACTGAACGCGCGGCACGGCGGCGCGCGCGGAAAACTCCTTGAGGTCCGAGGCGCGCTCCGCCGAAGACGCTTCCCCGGCGACGCGATCCGCGTTCGGCATGGACTTCGAGGCGGAGGAACAGCCTCCGAGGAGAACGGTGGCCAAAAGACCGACCGCGACTCGCGCGAAGCGAGAGGAAAGAACTGGATAATATTGCACGCTGCCACCCCGTAAGACTAAAAAGCCTTTAAATCTATTCCGTTAGATTCCGCTCGCTGAAAACAGGAGCCCCAGACCTTTATTTTAGAGGGTGGAGGATATCCTGTCAAAACCCGTTTTGAACCGTCAGGCTTTACTCGCCCGGAAGGACGGGCTCGATCTCTAAGGACCGAGCGACGGAGGCCGGCGCGCGGTCGGCGGTAGCACCTCGGAGTCGAATCGGTTTGGGTTCGGAAGTTTCGTGCGCATCGACGGTTCTTGTGCCGGAACTGCCCGTCAGTTGCGTCGCCAGGGACGAGCGGTCTTGTCCCGCGATCGCGAGCACGAAGAGCATGAGACCGATCAGTGAAAGGAAGAGAAGACTTCGAGACACCCCTCTAGGAGTGCAAGGCGAACGCCAATAGTTAAATATAATTTATTTTTAATTAAACAGTTGATTAGATAGCATTAAATACTACACCTCGTAGTGAAACACCGCATAAACTGCCCCAAAACGGCGCATAAAGTTTAGACACTGTAAAAGTGTTAAACAGACTTAACGCTAACACTGGCAATCCCGGGTTGACGGGAAACGACCGCCGATTTCACGGAGATTCGACTTTGAAAGGGAGGGGAGAAATCTAGTGGGCGTTTTGCGGATTAAAGAGTTTCACGATATCGACGATCATCTTCACCAGATCTTCGTCGGTTTCGTAAACTTCATCGATACTCGCGGAACGCATGAGGTAACTTACGATCATCCCGGAGACCGTCTTGAGCGGCTTTAAAAAGTAAAATCCGTTCAACTCGTCGTCGCCGAAGCTTTCACGAACCATCTTCCGAGCGGCTTTAAATCCCTCGGATTCGGTGAAGTTCGCTTCCGCGACCTTATCGGCATTCGCGCCTAACTTCGCGATCGCCTTCTCCTTCATATCCTCGTCGGTCATGATGTACGGGCTAACCAGTCCGAAAACCTCGTCCGCCACCACGTTTCTAAGGCGAGGCGGAAACGCGATCGACTTATTATTTTCGAGCTTGGTGACGATGCTCTTGCAAAGGACGAGGACATTTTCTTTCCGAGTCATTGGCCCGAGTCTACCCCCAAGTTTCGGGTCCCGGCGATCTTATTTTCGTTAAGACGGTGAAAATTTTCAGGGTTTTCGAGTCGGAGTTACCGGATTATTCTCGTCGGAAACTTACGATCGGAATGCTTTTGCGATCCATTCGTCGATCCCCGAATCGATCTTCCCGCGAAAGGCCGAGACCAGAAACGAGAGTTTTCCCTTCAGAAGAACTTCGCCGTCCATGCACTGAAGGTCAGCCGTCACATGGGACGATTCGAGGCGTACGGTCTTCGTTTCGGGACTCAGCTTGAACTCGAATTTCCCGAATCGCCCGGAGTCCTTTTCCTGAAATTTTCCGATCGCTCGGCTGACGCGGCTATAGATTTCGTCGGCGGATTTTCCCGGGATGGGGAGGGTACGCGAATAACTCGGCATGCGCTCGAGGTTAGCCGAGAAGCTCGAGCACGGCAAGTTCGCGGCCGGCCTCGACGATTTCGCCCGGCGCGACTTTCCACTCGAGGAGGCGGGCGGCCACGGGCACCGCGTGGGGAACCAGGATTCCGATCGATTCGAGCATGCACGCGCGGTCCCGCGGCGCGAGGATTTCGCCCGGATGACGAAGGAGCGCGTGGATTCGCCCGGGCGCAAGGGCGAGAATCTTCCGGATTTTCGTCGGCGGCGATTTCGGCGATCCGTCGCCGGGGCGCACGCGCCGGAGACCGATCGTCCACGTTTCGTAATGCACGAGCCAGCGGTCCTCGCCGCCCGAAACGTTCGGTTCGAAGAGGAAACGAATTCCCCCCGCCGTTTCGCCCGAAACGCCGGTCCGGTCGAAATCCTCGCGGCGAGCGAGCTTCGGGATTCGCGCGGGATTCGGGGCGATCCACTGGCTTCCGACGACCCAACGATCCGGCACGGTCGCGTTCGCCGCCGGAAAAAGGCTCGCCGCGAGCGAGACGATCGCCTCGACGGTTTCGAGATCCGGGAAGCCCGCCGGCACGAAGTCCTCGTCGGTGAATCCGGCGTGAATGAGGTTTTCGCGGACGAACGGATGCTCGAGGTGCTCGAGAAGAAAGCGGCGGTTCGTCTGGACGCTGCCCGCGATCCAAATCGTGCGGATCGACTCGCGCGCCGCCGCCAGCGCCGCCTTCCGGTCCTTGCCGAACACGAAAAGTTCGCCGATCACGCCGGTCGAGGTCCACGGCACTTCCCGGCCCGACGCGTACCGGGTCATCCAGATCGACTCGGAGTCGCCGCTCACCCGCACGAACGGCTCGGTGAGTTCCCGGATCATCCCCGGACACGGCACTTGCCGAACGGGGTCCTCGGCGTAAAAACGCATCGAGACACCGGCGCCGAAACGCGGCGCCTCGGATCGTCGCGCGGGAATGGGAAGCTGGCCGAGCGCCGCGAGCTGCCACTCGATCGAGCGGACGCCGCCGAGCTCCTCCCAGAGGGGAAAATTCGCGTTCAAGCGCGCATTCGCGTCGATGAGGTAGACCCGGGAACCGTCGACGAGAAACTCGACCGAACCCATGCCTGAAAAACCGAGGTGCTTCACCCATTTCCGGACGGCGTCGCGCACGGTCGCCTCGACCTCCCCGCCGAGGTCGGTCGCCGGGATGAACTGGATCATTCGGCGCCAGCGCGTCTGAAGGGAGGCGTCCACGATCGCGAAAATTTCGAGGAACCGGTCGCCGTCGGCCGCGAACGGAACGACGAGGTGGCGCGCGGACGGCGGACAGCGCTCGACGAGGACGCTCGCTTCGCCGTACCGGCGGGTCAGCTGCTCGAACCAAACCGGCACGATCTCGCGCAGGTGCTCGAGCGAAAGCGCGACCTGCATTCCGTGGCCCTGGGCGACCTTGAGCGACTTCAGGACGACTGGGAAACGCTCGCCCGTTCGATCGAGGAGCGCTTCGATTTCACGGAGACTCATGAGCGGATCGAGCGCGATCGCGAGGTGGGGAATGCCGGCGGCTTCGGCCTCGATCATCACGTTCAGCTTGTTCAGCGAAAGGGCCAGCGCGCGCGCGGACGGACAGACCGGGAAGAAACCGAAGCCGGAAACAAGCTGGGGAAACTCGGGGCGGTCCGCCCAGAACGAAAGCCCGGGATGGATGAATGTCGACGTATCGGCAGCGTGGGCCGTGAGCCAGGTGACGAGTTCGGCATCGGTCATGGGCGTTTTCACGGTTTCGGCGGCGACCCCGAGATCCCGGAATTGGCCCGCGATCAGCTCCGCGAGTTCTGGCGGGCCAAAGACGAAGGCGCGCGTCTCGGTCGAAGGCAGGGGCATAAGGCTAACGTTAGCAAAGACGCGCCAAATATGAGAAACAGATACGGGAGAAATCCCCCTAAACTATGAAGATTCCCGCGTCCCTCAGTACCGCCTTCGGAGACGATTTCGAAGCGACGCTCCTCGACTTCCTGCTCGAGAACGAACTCGTCCCCGACGAGATTTCTTTCCGCTCCGAGAGATTTTTGACGAGATCGGTGATCCCGCACGTCGAGCGGATGTCGACGCTCTTCAACCGGATCGAACCGGGCGTCCCCGACGCCGCGATCCGCGCCCGGAAGTCCGCCGAACGTCCCGGTCTCGACCCGTACTGGAAGGACTCCTCGAATCCGGAAAATTTCCGCCTCGCCTACTTTCTCGCGTTCATGCCCGGAAACGTCGCCCGGACCGCCGCCGTCATTTCCGAGCTCGCGCGCCTCGGCTTCCGTTACCCCGGACTGAAATCCTTCCGCGGGGTCGAGTGGGGCGCGGGACCGGCGAGCGGCGCGTGCGGCGTCGCCGCGGGCGCGGTTCACTCGGACATCGGAATTCCACGGGAAGGAAATTGGGCCCTGATCGAACAAGACCGCGCCGTCCTCTCGCTCGGCGAGAAATGGGCGGCGACCTACTTCGAATCCCTCGGCTTAGGCTGGAGCGTGCGGCCCTTCCACCGGAAGGTCGACTGGACCCAGCCCCTTCTCCCGAAATCCGCGCCGACCTTCCATCTCTGGCTCTCGAGCTTCTTCCTGAACGAAGCGGAACTTCCGATGGCGGAACTCGCCGCCCGCCTCGTCGATAACTGGGAGTTTCACCTCGAAGAGGAAGGCCTCGCCGTCCTGATCGAGCCGGCGCTGAAGCTCCAGTCCCGCCGCCTCCTCGAGCTCCGGAAGCACCTCCTCCTCGAGTTCGCGAATCCGCGACGGAAGGGGAAGTACCAGGTCCTCCTCCCTTGCCTCGGTCACCAGGCCTGCGGCGCGCTCGAAGCCGAAAACGATTGGTGCCACGAAGAGATCACGTGGTGGCGCCCAAAATATTTCCGGAAGATCGACGCGCTCGCCGGGCTCGATCGCAAGACACTCCCCTTCAGCTACCTCGTCGTCGCGAAATCCGCGCGGCCGCGCGAGGAACTCCTGCCGGCGTTGCGGGCCCCGGACGGCGGAATGGCGAAGACGGATCGACTCGTTTCGCCGGCCCACTCGGAAGGACGCGATCTCGAGTTCTATGTTTGCGGACCCGATGGAAAACGCCGCGCGCGCTACCGGCCGGAGACCGACGAAGAGAGCGAAGCGATCGAGCGCGGTACGATCTTCTTCGACGCGGAAATCCGCGGCGACTCGCGGGCGGGCCGGGTGGACAAGCGTCGGGGTATTCTCTCGTAAGTAGGTTCAAGCCTGGATGGGCCGGCTTCAACCGGAAGTAGGTTCAAGGGACCGTAGGGCTTGAACTGTCCTGACCGCCCGACCGCGGTCAGGTCCCGCCGCGCAGAAGCCTTTCGATTTCATCGGCCGAGACCGTTTCGCGCGCGCCGCCGAGCGATTTCAACGTGGATTGGAGCCGATTCCTCAGGATGTCCTGCTCTTCCTTCGTGCCGTCGGCCGAGCCAGCGTGTTCGAGCATATACTTCACCGTCGTGAGCGCGTCCCAGAGGGCTCCGACACATTTCTTAATCTGGGATCCCTTTTCGACGGCCGGACCCTTCACGGAGATTTCCTCGCCGAGGCCCGCGACTTCGGCGATCGCCGGGAGTTCGAGCTGCATCGAGGTCCCGCGAATCGCGAACATCATTTCAGAGAAATGAGTGAATTCGCCCTTATTTCCGTGCGGATCTTCATCGATCCGCTGAAGAGCAAGTTCGGCGTCCCGGGCGAAACCCGTGAGTTCGGCGATAAAATCTTTCACTTTTTGGGCGCGTTCCTGATTCATGGTTTAGAGCACCTTTCGCTTCAGGAGGGCGCCCATAATTTTCAGACGCGCATGCTCGGGGGTAAAGGGTTTCATGATGTAGTCGTCGAGGCCGGACTTCAGCGCTTCAAGCACGCGTTCCCGCGTCCCTTCCGCGGTCAGCATGACGAAGGTCGTGCTCTTCATCGTGTCCTTGCCACGGATCTCCTTGAGGAGTTCAAGCCCCGACATCGGAGACATGTGCCAATCGCAGACCAGGAGCTGGGCCGCCCGTTCGTTCATCATGCGCAGCGCTTCCAATCCGCTCGAAGCCGAGCGAATTTTTTCGAAACCGCACATGCGCAAGATTTCTTTCACCTGGATTCGCATCGATTGCACATCATCGACGACGAGAACGTGAATGTCGGAGAGTGTCATTCTTTAGAGATTGTAACTGGCCATTCGGAGATTGAGAAGCTCCGCTCGAGTCACGTATAGAATGATTCGGGTTAGCACCTCATGGACAAACTTCTCGGAAAATTGAATGCGGCTCAACGCGACGCCGTATACCATCATCGCGGTCCCCTTCTCATCCTGGCCGGCGCGGGTTCCGGAAAAACGACGACCATGGCGACGCGGATCGCGTATCTTATCGCAAAGCATCATATTCGGGCTGAGAATATTCTCGGCCTTTCCTTTACTCGGAAAGCCGCCGGCGAGCTGAAGGAGCGGGTCGAGAAGATGGTCGCGCAGACTTCGGGCAAGGAGTTCGCCAAGGGGCTCACGCTTTCCACGTTTCACGCCCTCTGCGTGCGCATCCTCCGCGCGCGGGCGGGCGAGATCGGCTACTCGACCGACTTCACGATCCTCGATGAGAAGGACCAGGGCGATATCGTCAAATCGATCCTCCGAAAGATCAAACTCGACGATCGGAAGTTCGACGCCGAGCGGATTAAATTCGAAATCGGCCAGGCCAAGAACCGCTTCCTCGGCCCCGACGCCGCCCGCGACTTTTTTCTCGAGGGCGGGCGCCTACCCGAGGATTACGCGATCGCGGCCTGCACCGTCTACGAGCACTACCAAGAACGCCTCGCCGCCCTGAACGCGTTCGACTTCGACGACCTCCTCTTCCAGGCGATCCGCGTGCTGGAAAAATCCGACGACGCCCGCGAATTCTACAACCGGAAGTTCAAGTACATCCTCGTCGACGAATATCAGGACACGAATCCTTCCCAATTCCGGCTCCTCCGACTCCTTACGGAAGCCGACGATAATATCTGCGTCGTCGGCGACGACGACCAGTCGATCTACGCATGGCGTGGCGCCGACCCCGCCCACATTCTCGAATTCGCGAAGCACTTCCCGGGCGCGCGCACGATCACGCTCGACCAGAACTACCGCTCGACGACGACAATCCTCGATGCTGCGAACGAAGTGATCACGAAGAATCGGAAACGCCATCCGAAACGGCTCTGGTCGGACAACGGTCAGGGGGAACCGATCACGAGCCTCATCGTCGAGGAGGATCGCGCGGAAGCCGAGTCCATCGCCGAGGAGATCCTCCGGCGAAAGGACGACCCGAAAAATCCGCGGCGCTGGCAAGACTTCGCGATCCTCTACCGCTCGAACCCCCAGTCGCGCCTTTTCGAAGAAGCGCTCCGGATGCGTAAAATCCCGTATAAAATCGTCGGCACGCTCTCCTACCTCGACCGCCGCGAAGTGAAGGACACCCTCTCCTACTGGCGAGTCGTCCAGAACCCGAAGGACGACGCTTCTTTCCGCCGAATCTGCAACTGGCCCGCGCGCGGATTCGGCAAGGCCGCGCTCGAGGCGGTGAATCTCCATGCGCTCGCGAACGGGAAATCGCTTTTCGAAGCATGCGAGGAGGCAATGGTCGCGCCGAGCGGACTGGGACTCGCTCCGAAGGCCCTGGTTTCGGTCACCCGATTCGTCGAACTCATCCGGAACCTGCGCGCCGACCTCGAATCGATTCCGCTCGAGCGTGTCGCGCTCGCCGACTGGGGCCGCCGCTCGCTCGCGCGGATCGGCGTGAAGGAGATCCTCTTCGAGGAAGAGAAGGACGATCCGAAGCTCGCCGAGCGCCGATGGGAGAACGCCACCGAGCTCGCGAACGCCCTCGGGCAGGTCGATCTCGAGACGGCGAAGTCCGAACGCGAGGAATACGTCGACCTTGGCTCCGGCGCCGCGAAGGTGGGAGAAGGCGGGGCGTCCGCGCTCACGCCGGTCGGCGTCCTCTCGAGCTTCCTCCAGGCGATGACGCTCGATCCGCACGAAGACGAGGACGAGAACACCCCGAAGGACGAAGTCACCCTCCTCACCCTTCACGGCTCGAAGGGCCTCGAATTTCCGGTCGTTTTCCTCGTCGGCACCGAGGAAGGCTACCTCCCTCACCAACGGACGATCGACGGGACCGGCCCGGAAGCCGCGCTCGGCTTCGACGAAGAGCGCCGACTCGCCTACGTCGGGATCACCCGCGCGAAGACCCACCTCGTTCTCTCCCGCGCGAAGTTCCGGATCCGTTACGGGAAGAAAGTCCCACGCCTCCAGTCGCGCTTCATCGACGATATTCCTAAATCGCTCATCCTCGTCCAGGACGAATCCGAAGCGCCCGAGCCGACCACGAAGGAAGAGCAGGACGCTCACGAGACGAAAGTGAAAGACTTCATGGCGAGCCTGCGCTCACGGATCCAAGGTGGCGGAGCTTAGGCTCCAAGCCGGCGAACCTAAGCGGTCTTCGTCGTTCGTTTCTGCTTTTGCTTCCGCTTCAGCGCGACCGCGGCGACGAAGCCGAGCTGAACGGCGACGAAGAACGCGACCGAGGACTGCCCGCCGGTCGAGAAGCCGTACGAGTGAAGGCCGACGCCAAGGACGAAGTTCACTCCGTACCAAGCCATCATCACGAGGGTGAACGCGACGACGGTCCAGGCGGCGAAGCCGAACGGACGAATCCAGCCGGTAAAACGCGCGTGGAGGACGGCGATGTAACCGAGGAGGACGATGAGCGCCCAGACTTCCTTAGGATCCCAGCCCCAGAACCGGCCCCACGAATAATCGGCCCAAATCCCGCCGAGAATCGTGCCGGCCGCGACGAGGACGACCCCGAACTGCATCGCCCGGTAGGACAGCTGGTTCAACGTCGCGATCTTCTTCGCGCCGTCCGGCGTGTGCTCCTGACCGCGCCAGAAAAACCAGAGCGCGACGTTCCCGAGGCCGAGCGTGAGCGCGAACGCCGCGTACGAAAGCGTGATCGTGAGGACGTGGATGAGGAGCCAGTAGTTCGAGCGGAGAACCGGCACGAGCGGATTGATGCTCGGATCGATCATCGCGGGCGCGGCGTCCGAGACGATGAGTCCGATCGCGGAGAGCGACGCGGCCACCGCGAAGAGGATCGAGTTCTTCTGGATGAACCAGAGGACGGTCGCGAAGAGCATCACGCCGAAGCTGACCCAGACGATCGACTCGTACATGTTCGTCACTGGCGGACGGCCGGCGATGTAGCAACGCATTCCCATTCCGAAGATATGGAGCGCCATTCCGAGGAACGTCGCCGGTAGCGCGGCCTGGGAGAATCTCCGACCGAGACCGACGGCGGAGGATTGGATCTGAGTGACTCCGGCCGCGGAAAGCCAAATCGAGATCGCCCAGAGGAGCGCGGCGAGGAGGTAGGCGACCCAGGCGAGCTCGAACGGATGCATCCGATTGTACATGAGTTCCGCGCCGAGCTTCCGCTCCGCCGACGGACTCCATTCGTCGCGCATCTCGGCGGTGACGGCGGCTTGGGTGGCCTTCACCCCGGCGGCGAATCGATCGCGCTGGGCGCTCATGTAGCCGGTGAAAAGCTCGACGAAAGCTTCGCGGACTTTCTTCCCGGGCAGGGCCGCGACGGCCGTTTTCACGTCCTCGCCGTGGTGCTCCCCGAGGGCGAGGTTTCCCCATGCGGCCGGCGCGGACGCGGGAATAACCGGCCAGGCTTCACCGGAAATAATCGCGCGATAAATGCTCACTCGTTCGAAGAGGTGCTTGAGCTCCTCGTCGCGGGCATCGGGCTTCGAAGTCCGACCGATCGGCGTCGCCTGCACCGAAAGTCCCGGGCGCGATTGGCTCATCGAGTTCGCGTATTCCGCGAGGAAAGAGTCGATCAGGAGTTCCTTCGGTGAAAAACGCGCGCGTTCCTCATCGAGTCCGAGTTGGCGTTTCACGTCGCGGCGGGTGAGGCTGATGAACGGCTTCGTATCCCAACCTTTCGGGTCCGCGAGCCACGACAGCACGAGTTCGACCGGATCCCAGCCTTCGAACGAACGGCGGCCGGTGATCTGGAGGACGAGGTCGCGCGCGTAGGAATCGAACGGTTTGATCCGACCGCCGGCCTGAACCGGAAGCGCGCCCATTTCGCGGAAGTTCCACCCTTCCCGTGGCGTCGGATCGGCCTTCGCCGGCGCGAGCGTCGCGAGGAAGACCGTGAGACCGAGGAAGGTGAAGACGGAACTCCGTTTAAGTTTCATGGGATCTCTTCCTTGAGTTGCTAGAACGGCTCGCTTCGCTACGGTCGGGCGAAGCCCGCCCATCCGCGAGCGAGCCTACTCGCTGATCGGCGGCGCCGCTAGAACGGCTCGCTTCGCTACGGTCGGGCGAAGCCCGCCCATCCGCGAGCGAGCCTACTCGCTGATCGCCGCGCTTCATGTACTTCATTCCGAAGAGCCAGATCGAACCCGCCACGAGCAGGAAACAGCCGAGATATTTCAACCACCGGCCCGGATCCTGGTTCACGGAGAAAATCGAAATCGTCGGGCGCGGTTGGGCGTCCACGTAGCTCGTTTGGTAAAACGTGAAGCCCCCGTGCTTGAGCGGTTCGTTCATCGAAATCGTGCGATTCTTCACCGCGGGATCCTTCGCGTCGTCGACGTCGACG
>JAYVXM010000553.1:0-3512 GCA_043785205.1 Bdellovibrionales bacterium | reverse complement strand
TCGCGTCGGTCGCGACCGGGCTCGGCTTCGTGCCGCTCCTCGTTTGCCGCCATCCGGTCCTCGCCCACCTCGGTCAGACCCTGACGCTCGGGACTCTCGGGACCGCGATCGGAACCCTCTGGGGGATTCCGGGAATCGCGCGCTTGACGAGGTTAAAGGCGGAACGATGAACGAACTCGGGCGCGCCCTCCGATTCAGCCGCATCCCACTCGCGCTCGGACTTCTGATCCTCACGTGGGGCATTCGCGAGTTTCACGTCGGGACGTTTCGGCCGCCCGCGCTTCCCGTCACCGTCGCGAGCTCCGCCGACGAGCCGACGGGGGCCTGGGTCGGACGGGAAACCTACGGCATCAATCAACTGATCCTTCGAGGTCCGCCTTATGCGCGCGGTCTCGAATCGGGCCGCTTAACCGAACCGCTCCTTCGGATGCAGGAAGAGGAATTGACGACTCGTCTTTTCGACTGGATCCCGCGCGCGCTCTTCGTCGCGCTCGAGCCGCTCGGCATCGCCTATTTCCGGGGAATCGAGAATTATTTCGAGCCCTGGATGGCCCAGGAGATGTACGGCGTCTCAAAATCGGCGCCCCATGAATTCGACGGTCTCGGGGACGGCTACACCCGCCAGATCACCTACCACGGCCTTCACGAGATCGGGCAGATGATGGTCGATCAGAAAGGCGACGCGATCGGCTGTACGGTCGCCGCCGTTCCGACGGCGGCCTCCTGGATCGTCGGCCGGAATTTCGATTTCGAAGGGGGGCGGGTCTTCGACCGCGAGAAAATCATGAAGTGGGTCTTTCCGGACGAAGGGAACGCGTTCGTCTCGGTGATCTGGGCCGGGATGGTCGGCGCGGTCACGGGCGTGAATGAGAAGGGGCTCTACCTTTCGATCAATGCCGCCGGCACGAAGGATTATCGCCGGATCGGTACGCCGTCCACGCTCGTCCTCCTGAAGATCCTTCAATACGCGAGCACCGCCGAGGAGGCGCTCGCGATTTTCCGCGCCGAGACGATGTTCATCACGGACGTCTTCGTCCTTCTCGATTCGCGCGCCGGTAAACTCTACCGAATCGAGAAATCGCCGCGCGCGCTCGAAATCCTGCCGCTCGCCGGGCCGTCGATCGTCACGAACCACCTCGTCGGCGCGCGCTTCGCGAGCGATCCGACGAATCTCTTCCGCCGAAACGAACTCACTTCGGAAGCCCGCCAGCTTCGCGGTGAAGCGCGGATGCGAACGCTCTTTCCCGGCACGGGCCGGGCGCGGAAGGCCGACGAGGCGAAAATTCTCGACGTCCTTCGCGACAAGGGAGAAGTCGACGGCGACCCGCTCCACCTCGGAAATCGCGGCGCGATCGACTCCCTGATCGCCGCCCATTCCGTCGTCTTCAACGGCGACGATCAGTCGCTCTACGTCGGCGAAGGACCGGGCGTTTCGGGACCGTTCCTCGGCTTCGATTTGACGGCATCATTCCGGAATCGGACGCCGGTGCGCCGCGGATCGCTTCCGTCCGACCCGCGTGTCGGCGCGACGACGTTCGCCGCCGTCCGATCCCTCGAGGACCACGTCGTCCACGCCGAACGTGAATTTCGGCGCGGCCATTGCGACGCCGGCGCCTCGCTCCTCGTCCAGGCGGGCAAACTGGCCGCCGAAACGGGTGGAGAATCTTACGAATACGCGACCGCGCTCGGCGATCGCGAGGCATGCCGCGGAAATCTCGCGGCCGCGCGGCCGCACTGGCTTCGCGCGCTCGCGCTCCATCCCGCTTATCGCGCCGAGCGCGAAGCCCTCACGAAGAAGGTGCGGCCGTGAACGAAGCCGCCGCGTCGCTCGGCGCCGAGTCGCGGATTTATCGGAGGGGACTCGCGATCGCGGGCGGGATCTACCTCGCCTGGTGGTTCGCCGTCGAGGCGCTCCTCCCCGGAGCGTATAATCCGTTCGCGAGTCGGGTCGCCGTCGTCGCGGTCGTCTACGCCTTCCTCGGCCTCAGCTACGTCGTTCCGACGGTCCGCGATCATCTCCGCTCCATCTTTCTCGCCGCGTGCTGGCTAATCACCCTCCACTACTACTACCTCTTCGTGAATAATTCCGGCGATCTGAACTGGGTCGTCGGATGCTTCATCACCGTCATCGGCGTCAATCTCGGGATGTTCACGCTTGCGAGCCTTCTTTGGTACTCGGGGCTCGTCCTCGCGCTTTCCGTCGGCCTCGTCCTCTTCATGCCGTCCTTTACCCATTCCGTCTTCCTGCCCGGTATCCTCACGATCGTCCTCCAGGCGAACGTCGGCATGTCGGCGCGTCTGCGGATCCTCCGAAATCTTTCGAAGAGCAACGAGCGTTTCCAACTCCTCCTCGACGCGACCTTTGAAGGCATCCTCGTCCATCAGGAAGGCCGGATCCGCATGGTGAACGGCGCCGCGACCGAGCTCTTCGGTTACCTTCCCGGCGAGCTCGACGGCCGGAATCTGCTCGACCTCTTCCCGCCCGACGTTCGCACCGACATCGCCGAACGCATGATCCGCCAGGGCCCGCTTCCCTTCGAAAGCGTCGGTCTCCGGAAAGACGGTTCGACCTTCGATCTCGAACTTCGCGGGAAGAATTTCGAATACGACAAGCGACCGGCCCGTCTCGTGGCGATGCTCCGGATCGACGACCGCCGTCAGGCTGAACGCGCGAAACTCGCCGCGGAGGTCATGGCCGAAGGCGTCCGGGCGCGCGACGAATTCATTTCGGTCGCGTCCCACGAACTTCGGACTCCGCTCACCTCGCTCACGCTCCGCGCCCACCTCCATTCGCGCGAAATCGAGAACGGAATGGAGGGTCTCGATCCCCTTTCGCGGCTCCGATCGTTCGTGGCTCTCGTCGAACGTCAGGCGAACCGTCTCACCCGCCTCATTGAGGCCATGCTCGACGTCTCCCGAATCGCGGCCGGTAAGTTCCGCCTCGACCGGGAGAATTTCGATCTCGCCAGCGTCGCCCGCGAAGTCGCGGAAATGCCCCATTTGAGCTTCGCCGCGAACCCCGCGCCGATCCGCGTGGACGCCCCCCCCCATCTCGAGATCCGGGCCGATCCGCTCCGAGTCGAACAGGTGCTCGAAAATCTCCTCGGAAACGCGTTGAAGTACGGGGACGGAAAGCCGGTCGACCTTCGCGTCTTCCCCGAAGGAGATGGACCGGACGCGCGCGCGGTGATCGAAGTCGCCGACCACGGGGTCGGAATCGCGGCGGAGGACGTCGATAAGATCTTCGAACGGTTCGAGCGGATCCCCTCGGCGGAGAATATCGGCGGTCTCGGTCTCGGCTTGTATATCACGCGCCAGATCGTTCAGGCCCACGGCGGGGAGATCGGGCTGGTGAGCAAACCGGGCGAAGGATCCGTATTCCGGGTAAGGCTGCCCCTCGAATGAAAGCGCTCGCGACCGCCGTCAGCGGACTCCTTCTTCTCCCTCTCCTCGCCGGCTGTGCCGGCCCGTCGAAACACGTGTCGGAGGATGCCGAACGGAGCGCGTTTCTC
>JAYVXM010000552.1:0-3513 GCA_043785205.1 Bdellovibrionales bacterium | reverse complement strand
CCGGCGTATCGTCCTTCGGATAGAAGTAGAGGACGACCTTCTGGCCGGCGAAATCCTTCAGGGAAATCGGGTTCCCCGTATCGGAGGGAAGCACGAAGTTCGGCGCGATCGATCCGGTTTGGAGGATCGTCGAGGTGCCGGTCGTCGGTGGATTTTTCGGGGCGGTTTTCGCGGCGGACTTGGCGACCGACTTTTTCGGCGCGGTCTTCTTCTTCGCGGAGACGGACTTCTTCGCACCCGACTTTTTCGAGGCCTGGGCCGCCCTCGCCTTCGGCGCGCTCTTCTTCGCGGACGCCATCCTCTTCTTGGCGCCGGACTTCTTGGCCGCTTTCTTCGCGCCCTTTTTCGTCGATTTCTTCGCGGACATTTTCTTCATCTTCTTCTTCGCCATGCGTGTTTTCTCCTGGTTTGGGGTGAGGGATAGTCGGGGTGAGGGACTGAAATCAAATTCGGGCGTCTTTGCCGATCCACATTTTGAGGTACTTCCCTTCCGGGAATTCGAGTTTAAGCGGGTGATCGAGCGCTTGGGTGCCGCGGGCGAGCCAGCGCATCTCCTTCGCGTTCCGCAAGGAGGCCTTCGAAACTTGGTGGGCGAATTCCTCTTCTTCGAGGAGTTGGGAGCAAGAGCAGGTGACCATCCAGCCGCCCCGGCCGAGAAGTCGGAAGGCCTCGGTATTCAATTTCAGATAAGCCGGCTTCCCCGTCGGGATATCCTTTCGTCCGGGAATGAGCGCCGGCGGATCGCAGACGACGACGTCGAACTCGAGGTCGACGAGCTTCGGGAGATCCTGGAGGACGTCGGCTTCGAAAACTTCGGCTTTTCCGCCGGCTTTCTCCACGTTCGCCTTCGCGAACGCGAGCGCGCGCGCGGACGCGTCGACGAGAAGGACCTCGGCCTTCAGCCCGCGGGCCGCGGCGGCGGCCGCGATCTGGCTCGACCACTGGCCGACGTAGCAGCACAAGTCGAGGATCTTGAGCGGCCCGGCCTTCTTACCGGCGGCTTGCGCGCGGAGGAAAAGGTCGAGGAACTGGCCGATATTCTCGGACTGGTCGAGGAAGAAGCCGGTCTTCTGGCCGCGGACGAGATCGACCGAGAAAAGGACGACGGCGTCTTCCGCCGATCGCGCGTCCGCCGAACGAACCCGGATCCATTCCCCGTCGGCGTTCACTTTACCGAGCACTTTCGGCTCTTCGATCGGAATGCCTTCCTGTTTCCGGTGGCTCACATCGTTCCGAAGCACGACGCCGTCGGGCTTCGCGATTTCCTCGATCGCTTGGAGGAGGTTCGGGAGGATCCGGTCGACGCCGGCGGTATGGGCCTGGACGACGACGATCGTCTTCGCGTCGGCGGCGGTCGGCCCCGTGCGGTACATGTCGAGCACGAGGCCCGGAAAATCGTCGCCTTCGCCGAACATCCAGCGGAACGACGCCATCGTCTTCGCGGAATCGGCGCCGAGCGCGGTCCGTAAATTCCACGCCGCGCGGAGACGCTTCGTGAGCGGAGCGACCGCGTCCCAGCTCGCGTCGTCCTCGACTCGCGAAACGACGCGGAAGGCGATCAGCGATGCCGGGTTGCCGTAACCGTGGGCGAGGAATTTTCCGCCGGCATCGAAGAGCGAAACCTTTTCGCCGGGCTCGACTCCCTTCGGACTCCCTTGAAGTTCGTTCGAGTAGACCCAGGGGTGTCCCGCGCGCACGCGGCGATCCGAGCCGCGTTTTAAACGCCAAATCTTCGTGGTCTGTGCCATGGAAGCGTCCTATCATGGTTTTCAGGCAGGGAATACGGGGATGAGACCACCACTCAACTGGCGAGAAATCGCGCGAATTTCCGACTGGATCGACCCCGAAATCACCGGGATGTTCGTCGACCGGATCGTCGTACCCGCCCGCCCCGAATTTCCCGACGGCTACCTGAAAAACGAGTGGGCGATCCGCCTCACCTCCCGGGGTCGCGAAGCCACCCTCCTTTTCTCGATCCGGCCAAACCGGCCGGGGCTCGGCTGGATCGAAGGGAAGGGCCCGCGCGCCGCGACGGCGGCGACGCGCTCGGGATTCGATTTGAGCCTGAATAAACTCCTCTCGGGCCGGAAAGTCGCGGGGTTGGAAACCGTTCCGAAAGAACGGACGCTCGTCCTCTGGGTCGACGGCGGTTACGGCCTCGTTCTGACCCTCATCCCGGCCCTCCCCGAAGCGCTCATCGTCGAAGGGCGAACGGGCGACCTCGCCCCCGGCGCCACGCTCCCGATCCATGGGCGGAGCCGGACGTCCAAAGTCGAAGCCGAGGGCGGCTCGTTCGAGGTCCCCGACGGAGCCGGCTCGCCGCCGAACCTTCCGATCCGAACCGGCGCGCTCGATTCGCTCGCCGCTTACTCGCGTGCGGCGCGGGAGGACCTCGATCGGGAAGCCTTCGACCTCCGCCTCACCCGGATCCGCTCGCGGATCGCCCAGGATCTGAAACAGGCGAAGACCCGGCTCGCCCAGAATGAAAAGACGCTCGCGACCGCGCGGGCCGAAGTCGACTACCGCCACCGGGGCGACCTTCTGAAATCGGCGATGGGCGTGAATCCCCCGCTCTCCGCCCGGGCCACGCGGGTCGTCCGCGACTGGGAAACCGACGCCGAGATCGAAATCGCGTGCGACCCGAAGCTCGGACTGAAGGAACAAGTCGAAAAATTCTATTCCCTCGCGAAACGGAAGGACCGCCGGATTTCGGAGGCGGACCTCCGGATCGCGACGTTCGCGGAAAAAACCGCGAAGCTTGAGGCGCTGCGGGTCGAACTCGACCGGATCGCCCTCGCGGCATTGCGCCCCGACGGCGCCACCGGGGGAAAATCCGCGGTGCGGTCGGCGATCGACGCGCTCGTGCCGTACGAGGCGAAACTCGGCCTGACCGCCGGCGCGCCGGAATCAGCGGAGGCGAAGGCCGTCCAGGGCAAGGGCACCGCGGGCAAGGGCGGTTGGACGGGGAAAACGTTTCGCTCGCGCGAGGGGCTCCCGATCCTCGTCGGCCGCTCGAAGGACGAGAACCTCGAACTCACCTTCAAGTTCGCGCGCGGAAACGACCTCTGGATGCACGTTCGCGGGAAACCGAGCGCCCACGTCGTCATCCCGCTCCGGGAAAAGAAGAACGCTTCGCTCGAAACGCTGCTCGACGCCGCGTACCTTTGTCTCCACTACTCGAACGGCGCCGATTGGGGAAAAACCGAGATCGACTACGCCCCGAAAAAACATGTGAAGCGAATCCGCGATTCGAGTGAAGCGAGCTACACGAACAATAAGACGCTCATCGTGGAAGTCGATCGCAAACGACTTCAGGAACTCCTTGGCCAGGAGATGCTCTAGCGGACCGAACGCGCCGAAAAGTGAACGGGCCCCGGGAAGTAATTCCCAGAGCCCGTTCGATTAGAGTCCGACGGCCACGCGCTTAAAGGGTAAACCCCAGATGCTTCGCGGCCGCCGGACTTATACTTGAGTAGCTATTCATCCGACCACCCCCGTTCGACCCCGTATAGA
>JAYVXM010000551.1:0-3515 GCA_043785205.1 Bdellovibrionales bacterium | reverse complement strand
CAAAAGCGGCGTCGAGTTCGTCGTGGTGCTGTAGCCCGAGACTAGAGTGAGGGTCAGGATTCCGAGAAGGCGCTTCATTTTCATATGCGTTCCTTCAGTTCGACCATTCTAACATTCGTTCGAGCGGGGCCAGGGCCTTCGCGCGCAGGGTCTCGTCCATGACGAGCTCGGGAGTCTCGTCGCGCAGGCAAAGGTAGATTTTTTCGAGCGTGTTCAGCTTCATGAAGGGGCATTCGTTACACGCGCAGTTCTGGTTCGGCGGCGCCGGAATCAGGACCTTGCTCGGCGCGCGTTTCCTCATTTGGTGGAGAATGCCTTCTTCGGTCGCGACGATGAATTTCGTCTTAGGACTCTCGACGACGTGGCGAAGGAGCGCGCTCGTCGCGCCGATGAAGTCGGCCCGCTCGAGGAGCGTCGGCTCGCATTCCGGGTGCGCGATGAGTTCGGCGTCGGGGTGCTCGATCCGAAGGGCCGCGATCTTTCGCTCCGAAAACGTTTCGTGGACCATGCAGGTGCCCTGCCAGAGGAGCATCTCGCGGCCGGTTTCCTTCGCGACGTAGGCGCCGAGGTTTCGGTCCGGCGCGAAGAGGATTTTCCGGTCCTTCGGAATCCGATTCACGATCTTCACCGCATTCGAGCTCGTGACGATCACGTCGGACTGGGCTTTGATCGCGGCGGAGCAGTTGATGTAAGAGACGACGAAGTGGTCGGGATGAAGCGCGCGGTAGCGCGCGAACGCTTCCGGCGGGCAGGAGTCGGAGAGGGAGCAGCCCGCCCGTAGATCGGGCATGAGGACCTTTCGCGCGGGGTTCAAAATTTTCGCGCCTTCGGCCATGAAATGGACGCCACTGAAGACGATGATTTCGGCCGCGGATTCTTTCGCCCGGCGCGCGAGTTCGAGCGAGTCCCCGATGAAGTCGGCGACGTCCTGGATGTCCTCCTCCTGATAATAATGGGCCAAGAGGACGGCATTCTTCTCCCGCTTCAGTCGGGCGATTTCACCGACGACGTCTGCAGGGAGGGAAGAGGAAGAGTTTGACGCAGTGCCCATAAGCTTGATTCCGTAGTCATATCCCCGATTTCCAGGCGATTCAATAAGGCTAAAACTCCGGTATTGATGCGGAGCGGAGCCTCCGGTAGGGTCGCGGAACTCATGTGGAAATGGCTCCTCGGCATCGAGACCGGAAAGTCTAAAAAAGACGCGAAGAAGAACCGGTCGAAATCGTCCCTGAACACCCTCGACGGGGTTCGGATTCTGAAACACGCCCAGGCCATGCGCGTCGTTTTTTTCTACCCGGGCGAAGAGGGGACCTACGTCGACGACTGCATGGTCACACTCTTTGAAAACGGAGTCGTCCACCTTCGTTCGAAAAGCGAGGAAACGACGACCCACCTCCACCACTGCGAGATTCTTTGGCGCTACGAAAATCCGGTCGACAAGCCGAAGGGCGAATCGAATGGAAAAGTCCGCGTCCTAAAATTCAAAAACCGCGAGGGAGGGAATCGCGACGAGGAGCGCTCGAACGACGCTCCTCCGGACGCGACCCCTCCGAACTCGACCCCACCGAAAAAGCCGCCGACTCCGCCGTCGCCGCCGGCCCCTTAATCGCGTTCGATGGAAGCCCGGCGCCCGAGAATATCCCGCGCGTTTCTGGCGATCGCGATCGCCCTCGTCCTCGCGTTTCTCGCGCGCCACGCGCGCGCCGCGGACCTCGTCGTCTACACCTACGATTCGCTGATGGCGAAGGACGGTCTCGGACCCGTCGTCGCCGCCGCCTATCAAAAGAAAACGGGCATCGCCGTGAAGTTCATCCCGGTCGGCGATTCGGGCCAGCTCCTCGCGCGCGTCCAGCTCGATGCCGAGCGGAAGAAATCGACGGCGAACCTCGTCCTCGGCTTGGATCAAAACCTTTTTCCGCGTCTTCGCGATTACCTCGAGCCGCTCGATCCCGTCCGGGACGTGCCGTTTCTAAAGTACATCGACCGCGAGTGGTGGCTCGCCGATTCGTTCGTACCGTTCGATTTCGGCGTCCTCGCGTTCGTCGCGGATACGAAGGCGCTCGCGCCCGACGACTTTCCGAAGCGCTGGCGGGACCTCGAAAAACGCCGGTTCAAGAAGACCCTCCTCCTCGAGGATCCGCGGACGTCTTCGCCGGGCCTCGGGTTCGTGTGGGGAAGCGTCCACGCGGCGGCGGCCGAGGCGGGCGAAGCCTTTCCGCCGGTTTCCACCGAGGAGAGTCCGCCGACCGGGAAGAAGACGCGCGAACGGTTCACCGAATTTTGGCGGGAGCTCCGTTCCCAGTGGCTCACGCTCGCGCCGGGCTGGTCCCAGGCGTACGGGATGTTCACGAAAGGGGACGCGCCGCTCGTCTGGAGTTACGTCACGAGCGAGGCGTATCACCGGATGAAGGGCGCCGCCGCCGATCGGGAACGGTACCGCGCCGTCCTGTTCGAGGACGGAAATCCGGTTCAGGTCGAAGGCGCCGCGCTCCTGAAGAACGCGCCCGGCGGCGCGCCGATGCGGAAGCGGGCCCTCGAATTTCTCGAAGTGCTCACTTCGGATGAGATCCAGCGCCGGATCCCGGAAACCCAGTGGATGATGCCGACGCGGATCGCGACGAAAATTCCGGCCGCGTTTCAGGCCCTCCCTGCCGCGAAGAAGCGCTTTCCGCTCGGTGCGACTCGGGAAAAGCTCGACGACGTCCTCGCCGATTGGTCGGCGGCGATTCGGTAACGGGCATGGAGCTTCGGGAGGAAAATCGCGATTTCGGTTTGCCCCGCGCGGTCGCCACGCTCGCGTTCGTTTTCCTCGTCGCGTTTCCCGTTTCCCAGATCCTCCACCGCGTCGACTTCGGCGCGCCCGTTTCGCATGATCTCGGGCCGACCGCGCTCGCGAGCGTTCGCCAGGCGGCCCTGAGTCTCGGCGCCTGTCTCGGGCTCGGGGTGCCGCTCGGAATTCTCTACGCTTCGGTCTGGACGCGGGGACTACGCGCGCTTTGCGTGACCTCTTTTTCGCTGCCCGCGCTCCTCGTGATCGGAATGATGAGCGCGCTCCTCCACGGTTCGGAGTTCCGATTCGGACTACCGACGGTCATCGCGGCCCATGCGTTTTTGAACGCGCCGTGGATCGCGCTCGCGACGGCCGAAGGCATCCGATCGGTTCCGCGCGGATGGGTCGATGCCGCGCGAACGCTCGGCGCTTCGCGCGCACGGGCGTTCCGCCGGATCGAGCTGCCGTGGATCGCGCGGCGAATCGCGCTCGCCTCCGCCCAAGTGTTCGCGCTTTGCCTCATGAGTTTCGCGATCGTGATGGTTCTCGGCGGGGGGCCGCCCGTCGTGAATCTCGAAACCGAAATCTACGCGGCGGTGCGGGGCGGGGGACTCGATCTCTCGAAGGCGGGAAGTTTCGCGTTGGTTCAGCTCGCGCTCGCGGCCCTTCCGCTTCTGTTCGTCTCGGGACTTCGCGGCCCCGCCGATTTCCGCGACACGCTCGCGGCGCGCACCGCGACCGCCCC
>JAYVXM010000550.1:0-3524 GCA_043785205.1 Bdellovibrionales bacterium | reverse complement strand
GATCTTCCAGTGGGGTTTTATCGTCTTCACCGTCGGCTCGCTCCTCTGCGGCTTCGCCGCGAATCTCGAACAGTTGATTCTCTTTCGGATTCTGCAGGGCTTCGGCGCGTCGATGCTCATGTCGAACGGGCCCGCGATCGTCACCCAGACGTTCGAATACGGAAGTCGCGGGAAGGCGCTCGGAATCCTGTCAATGGTCGTGAGTCTCGGCCTCGTTTCGGGCCCGAGCATCGGCGGCTTTCTCATCGGGTCGCTCGGATGGCGCTCGATCTTCCTCGTGAACATCCCGATCGGACTCCTCGGTTTCCTTTTCGCGGGACGGCACCTCGACCCGATGGGAGGACGACGGCGACACGGTCCATTCGACTGGGGCGGAGCGTTTCTCCAGATGCTCGTCCTTCTCCTCTTCATCCTCTTCGTCGATCCGCCGACCTTCACCATCGCGGATAGCAAACCGATCCTCCTCTCCCGATGGTTCCTCGGCGGCGGACTCCTCACGACGAGTTTCATTTTCTACGTGATCCAGCGCCAGGTCCCCGAGCCGATCCTCGACCTCTCTCTCTTCAAGATCCGGACATTCTGGGCGGCGAACCTCGCGAATTTTCTGAATTTCGTGTCTTATTCTTCACTTCTCGTTCTCATGCCGTTTTACCTCGAAGAAGTCCTCGGGCTCGATCCGGAGCACGCGGGCTTTTTGATGAGCGCGATTCCACTCACCGTTTTCGTCATCGCCCCGATCTCGGGCCATCTTTCCGATCGGCTCGGGACACGCTACCTCTGCGCCTTCGGAGCGCTCGTTTCGGCGATTGCCCTTCTTGCGATGTCGGGCGTCCTCGGAAGCGGCCTCCAGGAGACGACGCCGCATTACAAAGTCGTCCTCGCGCTCCTCGCGGTCGGCCTCTCGTCCGGCCTCTTCCAATCGCCGAACAACGTCGCGCTCATGAGCGCGATCCAGACCCATAAACTCGGCGTTGCCTCCGCGGTGATGGCCACGATCCGAAATCTCGGGCTCGTCACCGGGACCGGGATCGCGGCGAAACTTTTTTCCTGGCGCCATACCGAAACCGGTGACTTCGTCGAAGCCTTCCATTTTTCGATGATCGTCGCGGGCGTGCTTGCGCTCGGGGCGATGATGGCTTCGCTCGCCAAACGCGACGAGATCGCGGAGCCCGA
Organism: Bdellovibrionales bacterium; assembly: GCA_043785205.1. Lineage (GTDB taxonomy): Bacteria > Bdellovibrionota > UBA1018 > UBA1018 > UBA1018 > JACMQW01. The sequence goes on along the minus strand of JAYVXM010000550.1, from coordinate 2,351 downwards.
CGGTGAACCGTGAGTAAGCGGGAACGAGAGTATACGCCCGAAGAAGCGTACGCGCTCACGATGCGTGACTCGACCCCGCATTGGTACGGGGCTTCGCCGCTCGTGGTCGGCGTCGACCTTCACGATCGCCAGTATCCCCAGCCGCTCGATCCCGTCCTGAATAACGGGACGTGGGTCTTCTTCTTCGTCTCCGCGACGGGCACGGAATTTCCGCGAGTGCGGGACGTATATCTCGGCTGGCTCAAGCGATTTCGCCCGCTCGGCGTGAATTTCGTTTTCGCCTTCCGCGGCCACTACGCCTACTTCGCCGAACGGCGGGCGATGGAGGCCTGGGTAAATTCGCTCGGCTTCGGTACACCCGCGGTTTGCGACGTGAGTGGCGCGCTCGCGCGTTCTTTCGGAGCGACGGGCGAACCCGCGATCGCGATTTTGAACGAAGGTAAGATCGTCTTCGTCGAATCTGGACCGTTATGGACCGAAAATGCGGAAACACAGTTGCAGGGAATCCTTCGCGCGACGTCGCCGGGACTTCCGCTCTGGCCGATCCTTCGCGACGACGGATCACGCCTCCGCACGACGGACCGCTGGCCACTTCGTGAAAACGCGAAGGCCGTCGTTTCGCAGCAGGTGACACTCGTCGGGAATTGGCAGTTCGACGAGGACCGGATCTCCACCGGTGATTCAAAGGCGGAACTCCACTTCGTCGCGCCGGCGTCCTCGGTCACGATCGTCGCGCGAAGCCTCAGCGACGCGGGCGATCCGACCCGAATCCGTTTCGAATCGGAAGGCGCGTCCTTCTCGGAACTCTTCGCCGGAAAGGACTTCGTCGTCGATGACGAGGGAAAGTCGAGCTTACTCCTGAAAGGACCGCGCGCCTACGCGGCGCTCGCGAATCTTACGCCGCCGTTTCGTAAACTTAGGTTTCGCTTTCCGTTCGCGAAGGTGAACGCGGTCGCTATTTATGGGTTCGAATTCGGAGAGAACGTCACCGGACGGGAGTAGGGCGGCGTTAGCTTTCCCGATTTCGTTTGGCGTTTTCGAGATTCCGCCGCATCTCGGGATACTTCACGCGGCTGAGCGCGGATTCGCGGATGCGGGCGCGGTACGCCCCTTCGGATTCGTTTTCGAGCGGCGCCCATTCGGCGGTGAGCGCGGAGTCCCGCGCGTCCGCCGGCCAGGTCTCTTCGAGGCGGCCCGGCTTCCGATTGTACGGGCAGACTTCCTGGCAGACGTCGCAACCCGCGACCCAGGTTCCCATCTTCCGTTTCGTTTCCTCATCGATCGCGCCCCATTCGCCGCGCTTTTCGAGCGTGAGGTAGGAGATACACTTTCGCGAATCGAGCGTACCGGCCTTCAGGATCGCTCCGGTCGGGCACCCATCGAGGCAGGCCGTGCAGTTTCCGCAGTAGTTCGGCAGCGGATTCGGACCGAGTCCGGTTTCCCGATCGAGGAGGATCGTCGCGAGGAAGAGGTAGCTTCCGAGGCGGGGGTGAATCAGGAGGGTGTTTTTCCCGATCCAGCCGAGGCCCGCGAGCGCCGCCCAGGAGCGTTCAAGTACCGCGCTCGTATCCACGCAGACTTTAGATTTCGCCGAAGGGTCCCAGCCCTCGAGCGCGCCCCGGAGCAACTCGGGAAGACGCGCGTGATAGTCGGGACCCTGGAGGTAGCGCGCGTAGCGGGGCGCGGCCGGATCGGCGGGAGCGTCCGCGGTCCGGCGGTACGGAATCGCGCAAACGATGACCGATTTCGCCGCCGGAAAGACGAGCGTTGGGTCGAGGCGCCGCGCGAGTCCGCGCTCGAGGTAGCCCATCTCGCCGTGCAGCCCGTGTTCGATCCATTCGACGTAGCGTTCCGCGTGGGCGCGGAACGCGTCCTTCGCGAGGGCGAGATCGACCGCCCCGACCAACGGGAAACCGGCTTCGCGGATGCGGGCGAAGAGCGCAGCGATGTCGGGCCGTAGCCCGGCAGGAGGCGAAAGATCAGTCAGACTCGCGGTAGGCACTGAGTCCTCCCTCGAGCGATCGGATCCGCTCGAACCCGAGCGTCCGCAGCCCCATGATCGCGTGCATCGACCGAACTCCATGGGCGCAGTAGACGACGATGTCGGCGTCCGGATCGAGGTCGAGACTCGCCCGGGCCATGAGGTCACCGAGCGGAATGAGTTTCGTTCCCTCGAGCCGATCTTCGGCGTATTCCTCGGGCTCGCGCACGTCGAGAAGCACGATCGAATCGGGGTTTTCGGCGAGGATTTTTTTCAGCGTCCGAACGTCGATGACGTGGTTTTCGAGTCCCGGGGTATATTCCATAGACTAATGCCTCGCCGTCGCCGCCGCGCGCGCGTCCGGGCGTTC
>JAYVXM010000549.1:0-3525 GCA_043785205.1 Bdellovibrionales bacterium | reverse complement strand
ACTTGGATTCGCGGAACGGAAACTGGCCGCGGATCTTCAGGCACGCGTCGGTCCAAACCGGACCCCGGGGAGCGGCGCGCTTCAAGTGGTAGCCGATTTTTTCAAGCTCGGCGCGAAGACGAACGTTCGCCTCGACTCGAACTTGAGTCCGCTCTGGTTCGCGGTCCAGAATGCGATCCTTTATTCGTCTTTCGTCTTCATTCCCTTCGGGACCTCCTTGATCTTCCTCGACAGCGAGATTGGCGCCTTCTTACCGTTCGCCTGCCTGGCGGGCGTCTTTCTCTGCGCCCTTTTCGCGAGCGAAGGGGCGGAGGATCTGGAAAACGAAATCATGGCTCATCGGCAATCCTTCCTTTGGATCTCCGCATGGATTCCGGCGATCCTCGCCGCCACGATTTCCGTCGCCCACGCCGGAAGCGCGCGGTGGAGCGCGATCCTCGCTACCCAGGCCCGGGGGCTTTTTAGCTGGGTCGCCTTTTCGAGTCCGTTCGGGTTCGTCGCATTTTTTATCTTCCTGCTTTCGGGGCTCGTCGCGCTCCAGCTTCCTCCGTTTCATTCTCTCGATCGGGGTGTCCGGAGCCGGTCCGGCGTTCGCCTCGGCCTATTCGGCCTCAACCAGTTTTACGTGACCTTTATCTGGTGTCTACTCGCCGCCGGACTTTTCCTGGGTGGCCAGGCGATACGCGAAGCCGCCGATGTTTCGTTCCTCTCCGCGGCGTTTCAGCTCGTCTCCGCGCTTGTGAAGGCCGGCGTGATTTTTCTCGTCCTTCGCGTGGTGGCCCGCGCCCTTCCCCAACTTCGGCAGGACCAAATGACGGAACTCTGTTGGAGAATTCTAACTCCGGTCGCCGCGCTCTGTCTCGTCGGAGAACTCGTTTGGATGCGGATTATGAGCGGAGGCGCGGGTTGATGCGCTCGAGTATTATTAGCACGATCTTTCGCGCGTTTTCGATCCTGATCGACGGCACTCAGTCCCTGATTCGCGCGCTTTCGGCCGCGCTTCCTTATCTTTTCAACGCGAATCCGAACACCCTTAGAAAGGAAGTGACTGAGCAATATCCCGACCCCGTCTCCTCCCGGACTACGGACGACCTTCCGCCGCGCACTCGCGGACTCATTCATAACGCGATCGAACAATGCATCGGATGCCGTGAATGCGCGAAGGCCTGCCCCGTCGATTGTTTCGCAATCGACAGCGAGCGTCTGGAGGAAACCCAAAAGGAATGGGTATCGCTCTTCGATGTGGATCATTCCCGATGCCTCGCGTGCGGCCTCTGTGTCGACGTTTGTCCGACGAATTCTCTGACCCATTCGAGACGCTATGAGTTCGCGGCGACCGACCGGGAAAAAATGATCGAGTCGTTTGGCAAGGGAGACGCCCCCCGGCGTGGAGACTACCCGTGAAAACACTTCTTCTCGTCACTCTTCTCGTGCTCAGCTCGGGTTTTGCCGGAACGACGCTTTTCGCGCGCACTCCGCGACGCCTGGTACTCGGCTGGCTCGGTGTCGGCGTGGTTCAGTCCGCCTTTCTTCTCGTCGTCGGGTTCGAATTACTCGCCCTTCTGAATCTCCTCTTCGTGCTCGCAGGCGCGACGGTCCTCCAGCTCTATTCGGCTCTCTTCGGCACGGCGGCGATTCATGCGGCCGAGAAGATTCGGAACCGGAAGGACTGGATTTACGGAATCGGAAGCGGAGCTACGCTCGCCTCGATCCTCGTTTTCGGTCTTGTGAGTACACTCCCGGTCGGAACGGTTGCGCCGGATCTCGAGACCTCCGCCTTCGCGAAGGAACTTTTAGTCTCGTTTCCCGAACTTCCGTGGATCGTCGGCGTGACCCTTTTTCTTGGGGTGATCGTTTGGGGCGCCGTCGGCCGCCCGGGCTGGAAGCGCGTGCCCGGAGGCCGTCGATGATTGGAATTCATATTACTTACGGTGTTCCCCTTCTCGTGATCGGTTGGATCGGCCTTCACATGCGAAAGAGTGCCGTCGGAGGTGCCGTCGCGATCCTCATTACCTGGCAGGCGGTGCTCGCCTTAGCCGCGCTCGCCGTTTTTCAGCGGGCGAATCCAGCGGAAGGCGCCGTCCTCCTCTGGATATTGGTATTTGGATCATTGATCTCGCTCGCCTCGATCCTCGTCTTGGGGCTTCGTCGCTACTACACCGATCGCGACGTGAACTGGAATCGCAACGAGGAGATCCGACACTGATATGGGCTTAGAACTCTTCAGTTCGAATTCGAACCTCCTCATGGCCTGGTTGATCGGTCTCGCGTTTACCGTCGTCGCGGCGGCGCTCGCCGGTCTTTTTCCCGCGCGTCTTGAGCCGCTTCGGAAAAGCTTATTCGCGGTTCTCATTTTTCCCGGTACCGTTATCGTGCTCCTCTACGCCGTGCGCGGATTTGGGGTCCTCGAACGCCCGGTCGTGCACTGGGTTTTCGAAAAAGGAGCTCAGGACGGGCTTCATCTCGGACTCCTGTTCGATCCGATCAGCTTCGCGGCGGTCCTCTTTACCGGCGCCGCGACGACTGCCATCTGCTTTCGCAATCGACCTTCGATTCGGACGAGTGCGGCGCTCGCCCTTTCGTGGGCGGGGCTCGGACTGGCCGCGTCCTCCCAAACCCTTTGGATGGCGGCGCTCGGAATTGGAATACAACTTCTTTCCCGCACGTTTCCCCTCATCGAAGGGAACAAGTCGTCGGAAATCGACGACGCCCACTGGGTCGCGTCCACGAAACGCGCCTGGATCGGTCTCGCCAGCGTACTTTGCGGCGGCGTGGGCCTCGCCGCCCAGGGGGTCCGACTCGATTTTCTCGTCGCATCGAGCGGGGCTTCGCTCGAAAGGACGCCGAGCGCCTGGATTGCGGGCGGGCTTCTGGTGTTCGGGCTTCTCGTGATGGCGGCGCCGGCGCTTGCTTCCAACGCGCTTTTTTCGCGGCGTGAAGGGACGGTCGAAGAGAATCTTTTCATTTCGGAAACGAGCCTCTCCTGGATCACCGTGGTCGTCTTCGTCCGACTGTTGGGCAATCTCCACGAAGCGCCCTGGTCGCTTGCGATCGGCATTGGGGCGGCGGTCGCGACGGCGGGCTCGCTCGGGGCACTCACCTTTCAGAGCGCGAAGAGCAGCGCGATCCACCTCTGGCTTTCTACCCTTCCGGTGGCGACGCTGATGATCCTTCCTTTTGTGCCGGCCCGCGAGGCGACGCTCTATCTGCTCGGAAATCTACTTGCCGCGAACGGACTCTGGATCGCGATCGACCACCGACGCTCGAAACTCGAAATCGCGGCGGCGGTCGCGTTCCTGCTCGGCGTATTTGGATGCGTAGGTTGGGCGACCTCCGCGGGCCTAGCCGGTTTTTTTTCGAAATTTCAGGAAGATCCCTTCCTGCGGACGCCGATCTTTATCCTCCTTCTCCTTTACGCCGCGTTTGGTTGGCGACTGGTCGTACGCGGAGGAGACCGGGAAACGCCGTCGTCGCCGATCGGAAAATGGATTGTCCTCGGGCTGCTTTTCATCGTGGGATTTGGAC
>JAYVXM010000548.1:0-3530 GCA_043785205.1 Bdellovibrionales bacterium | reverse complement strand
ACACGGTTCGGAGCCGGAACGGCGGGCACGAGCACCGGCGGACCCGTCGTTGCCCGTGACACGATCATCGTCGACGAGCGGACGAATTCGCTTATCATACAGGATACCTCCGACAACCTCGAGCGCATGGCGAAGATCATCAAACTTCTCGATCGCCAGACGCCTCAAGTCCAAATCGAGGCGAAGATCGTCGACGCTTCGGAAGAATTCAGCAAGGCCATGAACGGCGCGTTCGGCGCCACCGCTGATCCGTCCTGGGGCGGTCTCGGTAGTTCCTTTCTTCAAGGAATTTCGAGTCCGATTATGCCCGGACAAGCGGCTTCGGCCGCGGGCGCGAATGCGCTCGGGATGCGTTTGAAGATCGGGGCATTGGCGGGACTCCGGCTCGCCGCCATTCTCAGCCTCTCGGAAAGCGAAAGCCGGTCCCGCGTGGTATCCTCTCCGCGCACGGTCGTCCTGAATAAACAGCAAGCCACGATCGTCCAGGGTGTTCCGGTCCTCGTGCCCGTCACCGTTCAAACCCAGAACGGAACGGCTCCCAGCACCGAAGTTAGGAGCGCGAACCTTTCGCTCGCGGTCACTCCGACCGTGACGAATGATGGAAACGTCGTTATGCAGCTTTCGATCGCGAATGATACTCCGAAGGACTTAGGGAACGGGAATACCGGGATCGCTGCGCGGAACATGAGCACCCAGGTCGTTGCCGAAAGCGGTTCGACGATCGCGATCGGCGGAGTCTATACCGCGAACGAGACGTCTTCCGAAGCCGGTATCCCGGGGCTGCGAAAGCTTCCGATCATCGGTGCGCTCTTCGGAAACGAAAGTAAGAAGACGACCCGAACGGAACTCTTCATTTTCATCACCCCGCGAGTGTTGAACGAGGAAGTCATGTCGAACGACCTCGACACGAAAGTACCCACGAACCAGTCGGGAGCATTGCGCGCGCCGGGTGGGAGTCGGTAAAAGGATGGAAAATAAAACCTTTTCACCGATGATTTACGACTACCTGAAGAAATATCAGGAAGATCCGACGTCGCGAATTTTCGCGCCGCTGGCGGAAGCGTACCGGAAAGCCGGACTGGTGGACGAGGCGATCGAAATCGCGCGCGAAGGCCTTCGGGTACACCCGAATTTCGTCGGGGGACGAGTCGCGCTCGCCCGCGCGCTCTTCGAGAAGCGCCTTTACGATGAAGTCGTCGACGGGCTCGGGGTGGTCGTCCGCGAGGTTCCCGATAATCTCGTGGCCCAGCGACTGCTCGCCGAGAGTTGCCTCATGCTCGGCCGGGTTTCCGAGGCGCTTTCCGCCTATAAAATGCTCCTCTATTTCAATCCCGGCGATCCGGAAACGGCGCGCGTGGTGGCGGAACTCGAGACCCAGGCTTACGAAGACGGCGTTCTCGTCCTTCGGAAGGATCCCGCGCCCCAAAAGATGCAGATTCGGGCGGCCCGCGACGCGATTTCGAAAGACGATCGTGTTCTCAAAACCCAGATTTTCGCGCGGATCGAGCTTCTCCAAGAGACACTCGTTCACATCGAGCGTTACCGGCACTCGTACCGTGGTTAGCTAAGGGCTTGATTTTCCTTAAATAAATACCATTGCCGCTCCATTATTGGGCGTGGTAACCCTAGAAGCCTATGAGCCAATACGCTACGAATCAGTTCCGCAAGGGACTTAAGATCGAGTTTGATAAAGTTCCTTACGAAATCATCGATTTCCAGCACGTGAGCCCCGGTAAAGGGCGCGCGTTCACGCGCACGAAAGTGAAGAACATGCTGAACGGGAATGTGACTGAAAAGACGATTACGTCCGGCGATAAGGTCGATGCCGCCGACACCGAACAAGTCGAAATGCAGTTTCTCTACAAGGACTCGGCCGGCTACAATTTCATGAATCAGACGACGTTCGATCAGAGCGTGATTCAGGAGGAGATCCTCGGTGAAGCGGTCGGCTTCATGCAGGAAAATCTCGTGCTCCAGGTCCAATATTATAACGGTCGCCCGATCGGCGTGGAACTTCCGACTTTCGTCGTACTCAAGATCGTAGAGACCGATCCCGCGTTCAAGGGCGACACGGTTACCGGCGGTACGAAGCCGGCGAAACTCGAGACGGGCGCCTCCGTGAACGTGCCTTTCCACTGCAAGGAAGGCGACCTCATCAAGGTCGACACTCGCGATAAAGTTTACGTGGAAAAAGCGAATAAATGATCGGGATATCGATGAAATGGATATCGGTCATCACGAAGCGGCCATGCGAGTACATATGAAGAAGATCAAAGGCGCGTCGAATCCCGAGAAAACGGTTCCGAAATCCCCTGAAATCAAACGCCTCGAAGAAGTTTTTCGCTTGATGGGATCTTATGGAATCGGCGAGATCGAACTTGAGGATAAACAAGGACGCATTCATGTTCGAATGGCGGGGCAAGCTTCATCCGCTCCTTCGGCGACCTACATTTCGAGTCCCGCTTCCCAGTCCGTCGTGGGCGCTCCGGCGCCATCCGCGCTTTCCGCGCCGAAAGACGGAAACGCGAAGGCCGCGCTGCCTTCGAACCAGAAGCAAATTCCGTCCCCGTTCGTGGGAACTTTTTATCGCTCGTCGAGCCCGAGCGGGGAACCCTACGCGAAAGAAGGCCAGCGCGTGAAGAAGGGTCAGACCCTTTGCATCATCGAGGCGATGAAGCTGATGAACGAAATCGAATGCGAGCTCGACGGTAAAATCGTCTCCGTATTGGTAGAAAACGGTCAGCCCGTCGAATTTGGCGAGCCGCTTTTCGTCATCGAAACTTAAACGTCGCCCGAAACCGAGTCATGCCGAAAAAAAACCTCTCGATCCGCAAAGTCCTGATCGCGAACCGCGGCGAGATTGCGCTCCGGGTGATCCGCGCATGCAAACAACTCGGGATTTCGACGGTGGCCGTTTACTCGACGGCCGACGAAAAATCGCTCCACGTGAAACTCGCCGACGAGGCGGTCTGCATCGGGCCGCCCCAGTCCCGGCAAAGCTATCTGAACATCCAGTCGATCCTTTCGGCGGCGGATATCACGGGCGCCGATGCAATCCATCCGGGCTACGGCTTCCTCTCCGAAAACGCGGAATTCGCGCGGCTCTGCCGCGAGTGTAAGATCACCTTCATCGGCCCGACTCCGGAAAATATCGTCGCGATGGGGGAGAAGACCCGGGCGCGCAAGATCGCTAAGGAGGCGGGCGTACCGCTCCTTCCGGGCACGCTCGATCCGGTTTCCGGCGTCGAAGGCGCCGTCGAAGCGGCGGAGAAAATCGGCTATCCCGTCATTCTCAAGGCCGCCGCCGGCGGCGGAGGGCGCGGAATTCACATCGTGCGGAACTCGAAACAGATCCGCGATAATTTCGACCGCATGACCGCGGAGGCGGGCGCCGCCTTCGGTAACCCGGCGATGTACGTCGAAAAATTCTGCGAGAACCCCCGCCATGTGGAGATTCAGGTTCTCTGCGACAAGTACGGAACTCGACTCTTTCTCGGCGAACGCGATTGCACGATCCAACGGCGGCACCA
>JAYVXM010000547.1:0-3538 GCA_043785205.1 Bdellovibrionales bacterium | reverse complement strand
GATTGGTGCACGATCTGAAGGGTAGTGTCGGGACGCTCGGTCACGAACGCGTCGAAGATGAATCCCGCCAGGAAAAACCCCACCGGCGCGCGCGGATCGTTCTTGATCCGGGCGAGGAGGGAGGGTTTCGGCGGTAAGGCTTCCGGAACCGCGGGGGAGGTCATCCGATCTTACGAATCGCGTCGGTCCGCGGAAGGAGCGGGGGGTGGGACGCGAAGAGCGCCGTGAAGAGGGGATGTTGAACCAGGATCGCGAGATTTTCGCGGTAAAGGTGCTTCAACCCCCGAATCAGGGCTTCGCGGTCGCCGTAGGTCTCCACCGAGAATCGGTCGGCCGAATATTCGTTTAGGCGCGAGAAGTAATTCGCCGCGAACGATCCGAAGAAACCGAGCTTCCCGAGGAGCATCACGGCGAGCGGGAGGCCATAAGCGGGATGGGGGGGGAAGAGGCCGAACGCGAGGTAAAGTTCCGGGCTCTCGAGGATACGTTGAGCGAGGAAGAGAATCCCCGCCGAGACGACGGTCGAAACGATCGTGCTCTTCCAGATGTGGCCGAGCCGAAAGTGGCCGGCCTCGTGGGCGGTAATCGCGACGATCTCGGCGATGAGCTCGCGTTTTCGCTCCGGCGTCGTCGCGGGATCTTCGATCTTTCCGATCATCGTATCGAAAAGCACGAGTCGCCGGAACTTCCCGAAGCCGGTGAAGAAGGCGTTCGTCTTCGTCGAGCGTTTCGAGGCGTCGCAGACCCAGACGCCGTTCAGTTTAAAGGTTTGCTTCGCGACGTAGGCTTCGATCGCGTTCTTCAACTCGCCGTCGTGAAGTGGGGTGAGCTTGAGGAAGAGCGGGAGGATCGCGATCGGGGCGATGAACAGGAGGAAGAATTGGAAGAGCGTATAGCCGGCCCAGATCAGGAACCAGGCGCGATCGCCGGACGTTTCGAGCATCCAGATCGCGAAGGCGAGAATGGGAGCGAGAAGAAGAATCCCGAGGACGGCGCCCTTCACCCGGTCGAGGATGAATGTGCGCGGGGTGGTCCGGTTGAACCCGTATTTCGCCTCGATCCGGAAGGTCGAGATCCAGGCGAAGGGAAGGTCGATCAGCCCCTTTAATCCCGAAAGCATCCCGACGAACAGCGTCGCCCGGAGCCACGGCATCGAGGTGATCCGCTCGGCGAGTTCGGCGAGTCCGCCGAAAAGCCCGAAGGTGAGCGCGGCGATGAACGCGATCAAGCCGATGGTTTCCTGGGTCCAGCCGAGTCGATTCCGCTCGCCGAGGTAGGCGAGCGCCTTCTCGTGTTCCGCGGGATTCTGGATTTCGGAGAGGCTCTCCGGATAGGGCAGCGACGCCGCTTTATACTGAAGGAGTTCGGCGATCCGCTCGATCGCGTAAACCGCGATCCAGAGGGAAATGATGGCCCAAAACAAAGTCATCGCATCGAGGTTCACGCGTTTACCGTTTCAGATCGCGTTTCGGATAACCCGTATAGATCTGGCGCGGGCGACCGATCTTCGTTGTTCCGCCTTCGACCATTTCCTTCCACTGCGCGATCCAGCCCGGCATCCGGCCGAGGGCGAACATCGGGGTGAACATCTCCGTAGGGATGTTCAGCGCGGAGTAAATGATGCCCGAGTAGAAGTCGACGTTCGGGTAGAGCTTCTTTTCGATGAAGTACGGATCCTTGAGCGCGGCCTCTTCGAGTTTCTTCGCGATGTCGAGGAGCGGATTGTTGATCCCCATTTTCGCGAGGACCTGGTCGCAGGCCTTTTTGATGATCTTCGCGCGCGGATCGAAATTCTTGTACACGCGATGGCCGAAGCCCATGAGCTTGAAGTGCGAGTTCTTGTCCTTCGCGGACGCGACGGCCTTGTTCACGTCGCCGCCGTCCTTCTGGATCGCCTGGAGCATTTCCATCACGGCCTGGTTCGCGCCGCCGTGGAGCGGTCCCCAAAGGGCGGTGATTCCGGCCGCGACGGAGGCGTAAAGATTCGCCGCGGATGAACCGACGAGGCGGACGGTCGAGGTCGAGCAGTTCTGCTCGTGGTCGGCGTGGAGGATGAGGAGAAGGTTCAACGCGGACACGATTTCCCTCGGTACGGCGTAGGAATCGTCTTTCGCGAACATCATGCCCATGAAGTTTGAGCAGTAGTCGAGACCCGCTTTCGGTCCGACGCGCTTCTCGCCCTTCCCGTGCCGGTAGGCGTATGCGGTCAGTACGGGGAACTGCGCCAGCAGGCGAAGCAGGGACTTTTTCGTATGATCCTTGTTCGCGGGGTCCGTTTCGGAAGCGTAGATCGTCGAGAGGCCGACGGTCGCGGCGGTGAGCATCGCCATCGGATGTGCGTTTTTCGGGAACGCGTCGAAGAGCTTTGCAAAGTTCTCGTCGACCGACTGATTCGCGAGGATTTCGGAGTTGAACGCGTCGAGGTCGCCCTTCGTCGGAAATTCGCCATTGATCAGCAGCCACGCGGTTTCGAGAAACGTCGCGCCTTCGGCCAATTGCTCGATCGGATAGCCGCGGTACTGGAGAATTCCCTTATCGCCGTCGAGAAAAGTGACCGAACTTGTGGTCGGGCTCGTATTCGCATACCCGTTGTCGAACGTCACGTAACCGGTCGAATCCCGCAGCTTCGAAATATCGAAGGCCTTCTCGTTCTCCGTCCAACGAACGTCGGACACTCGATCGTCTTTCCGTCGACGGTAATTTGAGCGGGCTTTCCGGGCGTCGGTTTCGTGTTGTTCATAGGGGGTCTTCTCGAAGGGTTTAGCTATTCTAAATCGTGCCTTAGCCGGATTTTCGGTTCAAGATGGAAGCGCGCATTTCCTTCATTTCATCCACTCGTATAGGTGGTAGTGCTCGCGCGTCATGCCGAGGCTTTCGTAGGCCCGAATGGCCCCCGCGTTTCCCCGATCGACGTAAAGCCTCAGGCCGCCGAGCGCGGGATCGTTCTTGACGCGCTCCTGAAGGCGCTCGTAAAGCGTCCGATAGGCGCCCTGGCCGCGAAACTCCGGCCGTACGTAGAGCGAATGAATCCAAAGGATCGTCCGGGCGCGCCAGTCGCTCCATTCCCTTTGCAGCAGAACGCAGCCGACGGTTTCCCCCGCCGATTCCACGCACCAATACTGTCCAAGGGCAGGCTCCGCGAAGATTCGTTCGACGCCGCGGAGGCACGTTTCCGGATCGAGCCTAAGTCCTTCGCTTTCGAGGGCCATGCGGACTTGGAAGTCTCGGAGAAGAGGGGCTTCGTTCGGTCGCGCTTCGCGGATCGTGAATTCCGGGGTAGATTCCATAGGAGGATTCTAGCCGATGTCCGCCTCCGAACCTAGATACGAAGAACTCCTGCTCCCCGCCGCGATGCTGGCGATCGGAGATCGTTCGCCATGGATGGACGCGGTTCCTTTTCCGGGCGTGGTCAATCACGTGTCTTTCATCTCGGGGAATCGGGAGTCGCGCGCGATCCGCGTGCGCTATTTCGAGAAGAAAGCCGCGCGCGTTTTCGCGGGCCGCGCTTGGTTCGGGCCCGAGACAGGCGGTCCCCCGG
>JAYVXM010000546.1:0-11391 GCA_043785205.1 Bdellovibrionales bacterium | reverse complement strand
TCGATCAATAGCTTAGGATACAATGGTTCTTCTCCGCGGAATGCTCACTTCATCCATGGCCTATACTTTAATTGACATCGCTGAAAAAAACACGTAGAAATTAAATCATGCCGAAGCAGCTCCACTTTCCCGAATTCGAAAAGTTGAAGATCAGGGATTTCGGGGGCGTCATGATCAAGGGAAACGCCCGGGAGCAACGTCCGCTCTCCGTGAAGCGGCCCTTGCATACGGTCCTGCGCTCGTCGTTGGCGAAAGGTGAAAAGTCGTTTTTGAATCCGAGGCGCTCCAGAGCGGTGCGCGAGATCGTTTACCGGGCGGGAAAAGTCCAAGGAGTGAAGATCTACCGTTTCGCCAACAGCGGTAATCATCTCCATCTCGTCATCCTACCCAGTTCGCGGACGGCCTATTTCCGCTTCATCCGCTCAATCACTGGCCGGATCGCGCGCTTGACGCTCAACGCGGAACGCGGAAGGGCGAAGAAACTGAAATTTTGGGACGCGCTTCCCTTTACCCGAATCCTGGAGTGGGGACGGGACTTTCGTCGAACCTGCGATTATTTGCGGCAAAATATCCTAGAAGCCCTCGGCTTCGTCCCTTACCGCCCGCGAATGCCGAGCTCAAAGAATACCAAGCAGGATCCTCCGGATTGAGGCCAATAGAAAATCAAAACGCAGTAACTAGGCCGCTCCGAAAAGTTACCAAGGAAGATCATGGTCTAGCTTCGCTAATGGCAAAATATTCGGCGGCGGCTGAGGAAACTCTCGGGTGATTGCGATGGTGGCGGACTACTTCCGTTACGGCTGCATCACGAATATTGCTAGCGGCCGCGACGCGGACGAGTCTCGAGTATTCCCATCCGTTGAAGGCCTGCGGTCCGTGGACGAGGATTTCGGCGATGAAGGCGTGCTCGGCGGAAGTGAGATCGCGGCCCGGGATGAAGCTGTAAAGAATCGACGAGACGTCGGGATTGGCGCGGTAATTCTGGATCACCGCGCGATTGATTGCGTGTTCATCGGTTGTCAGCCGGTGATCTGTGCGAACGCGCTCTCCGGGCGCGTAGAGCGCGCGCGAAGCGACCGCGGCCACTCCCCAGAGCAGTCGTTTGCGCAGATCCGGACTCCGGGTCGACTCGAGGAGCGCGACCGCGCGATCATAAAAGCGCGGCGCCGTCGTGAAATTCAGGCAAGAGAGAATCGAAGCGCCGGCCGGCGTGATCAGAAAGGAATCGGAAGCCGGAAAATCAGCCGGCTGGAGCGCATGCATCGCGCTCGGCGGAAGACTACAGATGCGATCGGCGGCTTCCGCCGACGGACCGCTCCCGAGCAGTGAATGGGCGTACTGTACGACCGACGCGCGAAAATCGAAGTCATTCATCCCGCCCAGTGCGTAAAGCATCGCGCGAAGCCGTACGCCGAGTGATGAGCGCGCGAGGTCGGACAGCATCGCGCGCAGGCGCGAGTGGACCGCGTCGCTGCCCATGCGGAAATTCCAGTCCGTAGCCGGGACGGAATCAAGCCCGCGTTCAAAGTAAAGATCAAGGACGAGCGGGAGTGCCTCCATGAGCCGATCGCCTTCGAGAACGGATTGAATTTCAATTCGCACTTCGTCCCGTGTGCGATCCGTCCGGTCAAGCGCACAGAACGAGGCGGAGCGTGCCCCCGATTTCACGGGAAACGATTCGGTGAGGCTCGTGCCGCGAAATTCTTCGAGCAGCGGAAGGTTCGGGATAAGGGGCATTCCGGCCATCACCCGCGCGCGGTCGCTCCGCACCCTTGCCGGTAAATCTGCCTCCCGTCCTAGCGCGCGTAACAGCCTCGGGCCGGAATCGTGACCGAGCGGCGCAATCGACGAAAACCCGTAGAGGCGCGAGGTCGAGGAGAAAACTGATCGAAGGCGATCGCCGTAGGCCGCGCCGAATTCACCGTAGCGATGCTCGAGAATTTCGTCCGATTGTCCGGCATCAAACCCGTGACGACGGAGTGCCACGCGATACTCTTCATCCGTGCGGCGATCGCGCGATTTATCGGAAAGCGTGTTGCAGCCGAAGAGGTAGACTTCACCCGGGGAACGAAGAATCGAGCCGCAATCATTCGCGCACGCCGAGCGCTCGAGCGTGCGTAGCGGAAGCTTCGCCCTCTGTTCGTCGCCGAAAAAATCGCCCGCGAAATGTCCGGACAGAACGACCACATCGCAAGGCTTTGCCGTCGCGCACGCCGTGTTCCACCAGGAAACATCGTTCGGAACTCCGGGATCGGCGGAAGCGGTCAGTTCCTCGAACTCAACGCCCGGACCGCGGAAGATCGTGCGGAAGGCGTTGAATTCATCGGATGAATTGAGTGTGATTCCGCAAACGCGAAAGGGTGCGGCCGACGCCGTGCCGGCAAGTAGAAGCGAACAGGAAACAAGGGCGAGGGAAAAGCAGGAATTAGACCGACGCTTTTTCATCCAGGGTTCCGACATCGATCCCATCCCGCACCAAATACCTAATGCCTACGAACCCGGAACAGCCGCCGTTTCGGAGGCGCGGGCGGCGCGACCGGCGGAAGGTCGTTCGTGTTCTGGCAGGTCATCTTTTCGGCGAGCATCGCGGCGGCGCAGGCGTCCCGGCGCTTCGAAACCTGCACGTAAATCGGCGGCGGAGTCGGAGAAGGGATCGGGGTCGGCGTAACCGACGGAGCGGGCGAAGGCGTTCCGGACGGAGCGACGGTCGGGTCGCCGGCGTCCGCCGTGAAGACTTCGGCGGAAGTCCACTCGTCGGTCGAAGTGGTCGCCGGAGTCGTCGCCGCGGAATCGGTCAGTGCCGCGCATTCGGTGAACGCAGCGGAGATCGCCTCGGTCGCGGTCGACTTCTCGGAAATCGCGATCACTTCGTTTTTATCGTTCGCGGTGAACGGAAGCGTACAACTCCAGACGCCTGTCGTTTCGGGATCCACGGCGAAAAGCGAAGCGGCGACGCACTGGTATTTGCCCTGGTTGCTTCGGTATTTCTCGCATTGGGTTTTCGGGGCGGCGGCGCTCGCCGCGCAAGTCGCCGCGAAGGCGGATAGCATCTCGTCTTTCGTTTGGCCGACGACCACGTAACGCGTCTTCACGACGGCTTCACGCGCAGTCGATCCGGCCCCCGTGGTTTCCGAGTAGACGATGTCGAAGGAACAAAACTCCGGCTCGCTCGCCGCGAAATTTTTCACGATGCGGGGATCGGGAGTGCTCCGGCCGGCCGAAAAATCGACGCCCTTCCGATCGCACCCGCCGAGGGCGAGGGCCGAAAACGAAGCGGCGATGAGCGCGCAGGAAACGAAGTGATTCGACATCTCGCGTATTTACCGCATTAGACTCGGTGCGTCAATCTTTTGCCGGATTCGATCTAACCCGTAAACTATTGAAATAATAATGGAATATCCGGAAGACCCGAAAGTCCGCTCCGAATTACTTCGTCTTCATCGCGAAAACGCCGGGGCGGCCGGCCTTACCGCCGACTTTTCCCGGCAGGCGGGGGGCCGCGTCCGCGGGCTGGCCCCATTTGCGGGCTTTCGGCGCTTCCGCACGATCGCCCCCGCCGAAGGTCGGTTTCGAACCGAATGCGGGTTTGGCGCCGAAGGCTGGTTTCGACCCGAACGCCGGCTTCGCACCGAAGGCCGGCTTACGGTCGCCGTAGGCGGGTCGTTTCCCGTAGGCGGGGCGTTCGCCACGATCGTCGCGTCCGCGGTACGGGCGCGCGCCGCCGCTCGAGCGTTCGTCGTCGCGCTTGCGGGCGGCGTAGAATCGGTTCGAGCGTTCCGAGGAATCGCTCTCGGCCGAAAGGCCGTTTCCGCCGCCACCGACCCGGATTACGGTGCCGCTACCGGTGATCGGCGCGGTGTTCACGAACTCACCCGCGGGCGGGGCGTAGGCGGTGGCCGAAGCTTTTTCTTCGCGCTCGGAGAACGCCTCGGGAATGAGAATCGAGAGGAAACGACCGACGAGTTCCTCGGTCGACATGCCCGCGAACTTCGCGCGCATTTCGGGAGTCACGAGTTCCATCGCGCGGGCGTGATTCGCGACGGCTTCGAGCTTCGCGAGAGCGGCGTTCACTTTTTTCGCGCCGACTTCCTTGCGGGTCGGGATCTTTCCTTCGAGGATCCGGCTTTTCGTCACGCGTTCGATGCGGCCGAGGAGTCCGCGATGGGACGGAGTCACGAGGCTCATCGCGTAGCCTTTTTTCCCGTTCCGGGCGGTTCGACCGATCCGGTGGATGTAGGAGTCCATTTCGCGCGGAATCGAATAGTTCACGACGTGGGTGATGTCCTTCACGTCGATGCCGCGGGAGGCGACGTCGGTGCAGACGAGCATCATGACTTTCCGCTCGCGGTAATTCTTCATCGTCCGCTCGCGGGCCTTCTGGTCCATGTCGCCGTGGAGGGCGTCGACCGCGTAGCCGCGGCCGGAGAGGTAACCCATCAGGTCGACGACGAGGGACTTCGTTTGGCAGAAAATGATCCCGTAAAAATCCTCGGCGGCGTCGATGATCTTGCAGAGGACTTCCGGCTTATTCGACTCGGAAGTCGCATAGTAGATTTGCTCGAGATTCTCGGGAAGCATTTCCGTGCGGTTGATTTCCACGCGGGCGGGTTCGACCAAATATTGATCGGAAACGTTCCGGACTTCGCGGCTCATCGTTGCCGAAAAGAGCCAGATGTTCGCGCTCCGATCGTCGTCTTCGCCGATCTCGATTTCTTCGTTCAAGCCGGGAATCGCGGAGAGAATTTGCTCCATCTCTTCCTTGAATCCCATCGAGATCATCTCGTCCGCTTCGTCGAGAATCACGATCGAGACGTTCGAGAGGTCGAGCGTGCCCTTTTCGAGGTGATCGATCACGCGGCCGGGAGTGCCGACGACGACCTGGGCCCCGCGACGGAGCGCCGCGATCTGATCACCGTAACCGGCGCCGCCGTAGATGGTGGCCGCCTTCACGCCTTGGTATTTACCGAGGAGTTCGACTTGGCCGGCGACTTGAATCGCGAGTTCGCGGGTCGGGCAGAGGATGATGGCTTGAACTTGGCGGGCCATCGGATCGATCCGCTCGAGAAGCGGAATCGCGAACGCGGCGGTCTTTCCGGTCCCGGTCGCGGCGAGACCGATGAAGTCGGTCGCTTCGCCGAGGAGGATCGGTAGCGCCATGGCCTGGACCGGGCTCGGGATCGTGAAGCCGAGTTCCGCGATGGATTTCGCGAGCGCAGGAAGGAGCTTCAATTCGTCGAAAGAGGTGATCGGCGGAACGGTCGATACGTAGGCGACTTCGGGTTTCCGCGGAGCGATCGTCAGACCGGAGGAGAGGGCAATAGGGGACGGCGTGGATGCGAGATCGGGCTTGGACAAGGAGGCCTCGTTTTCGGCGGAAGTTCTTCCGCGGTGCGAAGCCTCACTCCATAAAGAGCTCCCGAAGGGGAGTTGAGCCGGCTTCCGATTTAGGTTCGAGGAGTTTCTAACACGGAGGGTCCCGGAAGGGTGGAAAATGATGCGCTGCCGGCGAAAAAGAGAAAAACCGCGATGACGCGATGCGCATATTCAGATCGGCTCCCGATTGGTCGATAAGCAAAGGTGCGACCGCGTCTATTTCTCATCCTCTTCCTGACCGTAGGGTCCTTTTCCGCGTCCGTTTCCCATGCCGAGGAAACGAAAGTGGCGTGCATTTTAAACCTGCTCCGGAGCGGGCGCGACGCCTACTTTCCCGAAGATCGCATTCCGGCGTCCGAGATCCACTACCGGATTTACGGCGAAGGGAACTCCGAGACGATCGTCCTGGTTCACGGACTCAGTGGGAATCTTTCGACGTGGGATGAAATCGCCCCGATCCTCGCGGAAAAATTCAAAGTCATCGTCTACGATCAGCGCGGCCACGGCCTGACGCCGGCGCGCGGGCATAATTTCTCGTCCACGATGCTCGCGTACGATTTGAAGGCGCTGCTCGATTCGCTCGGGATCCGACGCGTACACCTGCTCGGCCATTCGATGGGTGGGCGCACGGTCATGAAGTTCGGCGCGCTCTTTCCCGAGTCCACCCGGTCCGTCATGGTCGAGGATATGCACTTCATTGGCCGGACGAAGCCGCTCGCGGACGACACGCTTCTCAGCGCGAACCTTTCGGCACTGAAGGACGGACGCTTCGATACCGTCGACGACGCCATCGCGGCCGCGGAAGATCGCCTCGGACCGGTCACCGTCCGCGATCTCGATCATTTCGGGCTTCTCCGGGGCGGCGACGGCCGATTCTATTTCAGCCGGATCAACCCGAACGTCCCGCTTTATTCCGCGCAGGGACTTCAGGAAGACCTGACTTCCTCGCTCGCGTCGGCGCCGTCGCCCGTCCTCCTCATGACGGCCGACCCGGAAAAAGACGCGGTCCTCTTCGGCAAGGGACTCGACCACGCCCGCTTGATTCGGCCCGACGCGACGATCGTTCCGTTCCCCGGCGCTTCCCATGGGATTCACGGGGACCAGCCCCGTCGATTCGTCGCCGTCGTTCGAAATTTCATTAAACAGGTGAAACCATGAATCCGTTCGACCCTCGAAAGAGACCGTTTCCGCGCGCACGATCCGCATTATTCGCGATCCTGCTCGGACTTTCCGCGGTCACGGACGCGTTCAGCGACGATCGTGCGAATCCGTTCTGTCCGTGGATGTTCCAGCCCGTCGGCACGCCGATCGCGGTTGCCGAAGCGATCGCCGCCCGGGCCGGTCTCGTCGAAAAATTGAAGACCGCCCAGATTCCGGCGTTTCTGAAGGACACGCCGAACGGCCCGATTCCCGTGATCCAGATGAACAAGACGACCGCGGCGACGCCCGGAATGACGGAATTTCTCGGAAACTCTCTCGGCGTCCAGGTATTTCTCCAGCCGGGTTGGCGAAACGACCACGGCAGTTTCCGCCTCGGTAAATTTATGATCGACGTCGACACGCCGGGCGCTCGAAATTTCGGGGAACTCCACGAGACCGGCCTTGCGTGGAAGGAAGTCTCGCGCTATCTCCCGCGCCGCCGAGACGACGCCGACGGCATTCTTGAAGTGGCCTATTCGCTCACGCCCGAAGAAATGAAGATCGCGAACACTTACCAGCGGATGCGCCGGGCCGCGATCATTCGCGTCCCATTCACTTTCGGGGGCGGCGATATCGACCGCACCCTCCCGAACCTGCTCGAGGTCGGAGGCGAACACTGCTTCCTCTTCTGCAACGGCTCCCAGCTCTCCACCCAGGTTCGCGGTCTGCGCGCGAAAGTGAGCGAATTCGGAATTCCCGATCTCGACGCCTTCCTTCAGGCGCCGGAAACGACCGATTTCGTCGCGAAAAGCGACGCACTGATCCTGACCGCGAAGCTCGACGGGAACGAATCGTTCCCGCGAATGCTTCAACCGTTGAATACGACGGCCTTCATGCGGATGGCGCGCGCCAAGGGAGCGAATATTCCCCCGGCGAAGCGAGTCGTCTTCATGAATTGGGTCTACGGACTCGTGGCGAGTCAGCGTTACGAAAAACTTTATCGCGAACTCCAGATTTCCGGGAATATCGGGGTTCAGGACGCCGCTCATCCGCGCGCGACGGCGATCCTGATCTATTCGACGGAAGTCCACGCTCCGGAATTCCAGGCCGCCACCTTCCAAGCGAAGGGAATTTTCACGAACTGGACACCCGTCGGTGTCCGTCCTCTCCATTTGGGTGAATGACGATGAAAAATGAAAAGCCGTCCCGTCTCTTTAAGGCCGCCTTCCTGCCCGTCCTCTTTCTACTCTCGTCCGCCCTCGGCGGCGCCTTCGCGGGAGTGGTCGAGGACTGCGCGGCGCTCTTCCAACGCGCTCAGGATAAGGGCTTCATCGTCGGCGCGAAGACCGGTGAGGCGGCGCTCGATTTCGCCGCCGTTCACCATCTCCCGACCCGCGTGATCGAAGTCGGTCCGCCCGAACGGAGAGTCCAACGTCTCGTCGTCGCACTAAACGCGAAGGACGAAGATTTGATGGAGGCGTACCGAGAGAAGTTCAATTTCCGGAACAGTCCGGGCAAGGAGGAGGTGAATTCCACTCTCGTGCTCGAATTCGCCTGGGAGCAAGGCAAGCTCGCCAACGGCGGGGAATCGGCGACCTATATTACCGGCGTCTTTCGGCCCGACGCGGACAAGAACCTGCCCATCTATCGCTGGGGGCGTCCGGACCTGACGTACGAAAACTGGTGGAATCAGTGGCTCGTTCCGAAGAATCCCCTCGGCGTGAACGCGCCCGTCCTCGGTTTCTCCCACATCATCGGCCTGTCCGCGGAAGAATCCGCGAATATGGAGATCTTCCTGAAGCATCCCGAGCTGCGCGCGAAGTGCAAGGCCGACAACTGCGTCGCCTGGACGAGCTCGATCGAGCTCGGCACGACGGCCGAAGGAGCGCTCGACGCCGATCGGAAATTCCTTTTCTCGGAACTCGGAATGGCGCGGTCGATGGCCCACTTCGAGATCGGCCGCCGCCTCGTGCACGCTTCGAACGAGCGCTACACCTCGATGTTCGCGTTCGTGAACGGCGAAGAGGGATTAAAGGAGTTCGAGAACATCGAGCGCTACCTTCCGCCGAATCCGAAAATTCCGTTTCTGAATGTCATTAAGGGGCTCGGCCTCGCACCGGATAGTCCGGTGATGATGGCGATCAAGGAAATCCCGGACGGCGCGAAGGTCTTTTTCCCGATCGCCGCCGGCGCGAGCCCGGAGGGGTTTTCGGCGCTCATGCAACACGCGGGCGCGATGAAGCGGGGGATCGACGTTCATCTTCTCGTGAACGGACTCAGCGAATCCGCGATTCAAAACGCGGTCGCCGCGAGCGGGAATCAGATCCGGCTGCACGCCCTTTTCCTCGGGAGCAATCTTCGGAAGGTCTATCACGAAGGAAAGATCGACCTCATTCCCGGTTACCTCGGGGATTTCCCGAAGCTCGTGAAGGAGGGGCACGCTGGCTTCCAGTACGATGCGATGGTCGTCCGGGTTTCGCCGCCCGACGCCCTCGGCCGGTATAGCCTCGGGCCGAACGACGATATGGTCCCGACGATCCTGAGGGCGCGTCCGGGCATCAAGGTCATCGCGGAAGTGAATCCAAACGTACCGTTCACGACGGGCGAAAACTTCATCACTGACGCTCAGATCACTTCACGCTTCGCGAGCGACGCGGCGCTCGCCGGCCCGGCGGTGACGCCGCTGACCGACGTCGAGAAGAATATCGGGAACTACCTCGGCCAGCTCATCGATTCGGAGGGTTACCTTCAAATCGGGATCGGAAATATCTTCGGCGGATTGCCGGACGGATTGAAGGCGGCGGGAAAGAAGAACATTCGCGTCTTCACCGAGATGTTCGGCGACCCCCTCATGGAAGCGATGAAGAACGGTAGCGTAAAGGACGCGCAGACCGGCTTCGCTTATGGCTCGGGCGATCTCTATAAGTGGCTCGACCACAATAAGAAGGTGAAGTTCAAGGAAACCGCGTTCGTGAACGATCCCGCGAAGGTTTCTTCGCTGGATCACTTCCACGCCGTCAACACGGCCCTCCAGGTCGACCTTTATGGAAACGTGAACGCGATGATCGGTCCGAACGGGAAGCGGATCAGTAGTCCGGGAGGCCAGGTCGAGTTCATGCAGGGGGCCTCGCGCTCAAAGAACGGGAAGGCGATCATCGCCATCCGCTCGACGGCGAAGGAAGGGAAGCTCTCGACGATCACGATGGATCTCTATAAGGGGCCGGTAACCACGCCGCACGAAATGGTCGGCTACGTCGTCACCGAATACGGGATCGCGAACCTCGTCGGAAAGACCGAGCGGCAGCGCGTCCTCGAGCTGATCAAGGTCGCCCATCCGAATTTTCGGAAGGAACTCGCCCAGCAGGCGCTCGAGCGCGGTCTCGTGCGGCCGCTGGACGTCCAGTTCTACTAGAGCGCGGACCCACTGACGCTAGTCTATTTGCTCGAAGCCGGTGCTGGTGCCGTGCTCGAGGAGTTCGAGATCCTCGACGGTCACGCGTGCGAACGCGGTCGAGTCGATTTCCTTCGCGATCTTTTCGACGAACGATTCGGCGGACGGGACTTTCCAACTCTCGGGAATGACCGCGGCGAAGCCGATCACGCAGCGTTCCGGATCATCGAAGTCGGCGACTTCGAGCGCGGAGACGTTGAACTTCTTCCGGAGATCCGCGCAGAGACCCTCGAGCATGCGCGTTTTTTTCGGCGTCTCGGTGTTATTGAAGAATTCGAGGACGATCCGCCCGGTTCCGACGAACATGGTTTCCTTCCAGAGCAGCTTGCCTCGCTACGGTCGGGTCACGGTGAGCGTTACGCTCACCGTTTGGAGCCCTCCCATCCGCGGGCAAGCCTACTTACGAGATCTTCGTCCACCAGTTCTTCATGTACGGAAGCTTCAGCTCGCCGCGGACGATCTTCTGGTAGTCCTGCTGGAGCTTCTGCGTGATCGGGCCGGGCTTGCCGGCGCCGATCACGCGTGCGTCGAGACTCTGGATCGGGGTGATCTCGGCGGCGGTGCCCGTCATGAACGCTTCGTCCGCGCAGTAGAGCTCGTCGCGCGTGAACCGATCGCCGGCTAACGGAATCTCGAGGTGTTTGAAGTAGTCGAGGACGGTCTGGCGGGTGATCCCGTTCAGGACGGAGGTGAGCGGAGTGGTCTTCACGACGCCGTTTTTCACCATGAACAGGTTTTCCCCGGAACCTTCGGCGAGGAATCCTTCCGGATCGAGGAGGAGCGCTTCATCGAAACCCTGCTTCTTCGCCTCCTGTTTCGCGAGCACGCCGGTGAGGTACTGACCGGTGATTTTCCCCTTCGTCATGACCGAATTCGGGTGGGGCCGGATATAGGTCGAAACTTTCAGGCGGGCGCCTTCGTTGATCCCGCGATCGCCGAGGTATGAACCCCACTCCCAGACGAGGACCGCGACATTGAGTTTCGGTTCATCGCCGGGGTAGACGCCGAGGGCTTCGTCGCCGACAAAGACGATCGGACGCACGTAACACTCCTCGAAGCCGTTCGCGGAGCACGCTTCGCGGCAGGCCGCGATCAGCTGATCGCGCGAGTAGGGGAGTTTGAAACCCATGATTTTCACGGAGTCGAAAAGACGATCGATGTGGTCTTCCAGCCGGAAAATCGCGCCGCCGCCGCCCGCTTGTTTATATGCCCGGATGCCCTCGAAAGCTCCCGAGCCGTAATGAAGCCCGTGCGTGAACAGGGAGATGCGCGCATCTTCCGCCGCGGTGATTTTTCCGTTGAACCAAACTTTAGAGCCACGGGCCATGTGTTCCAATCCTCGTACGAGCTCGGCCGGAGTTCGCGATCGTTCGGAGTTCGCGAAGCGACTGGATGGAGCGGGACGAATCAGCTGCGGTTTAGATCCG
>JAYVXM010000545.1:0-3547 GCA_043785205.1 Bdellovibrionales bacterium | reverse complement strand
GTTGGCATTGTGGAGTAAAAATGGATAATCATTTCAATCGGATATCATCGACTAAACCGATCGAAAGCGGTGCATTTTATTCCGAGCGGTTCACTTTGCGCCCGGTCCGATCGCCAGAATGGGTATCCCTCGAAAAGTCCGGCGCTCTCCGACCCCGAAATTTCACCTACGTCGCCCGCCACGCATCGAGCGTTCGGCCGAAAAAGTCGGCGCTTTTTCGTGCGCGAATCGCGACATCGCGCCGCATTTCCGCGGGCGACTGTACGAATCGTCCAGCGTTCGGGTCGTCGGTCCAGGCCCGCGCGATGAAAGCTTCGACAAGTTCGGGCGTGATTTCGGGATGTCCGGTGAAGCCGAGCGTGCGGGAGCCGAACCGGAAGGCTTGGCAAGCCGTCGCCTCGCTCGCGGCGAGCCGGATCGCGCTCGGCGGGACGTCGAAGATGCCGCGGTGCCACTGAAAGAGCTCGATCGACTCGCCGGCGAAATCGACGGCATGCCAGCCGATTTCGCGATGGGGGGCGAGTCGAGTCTCGGCGCCGAGCAGTTGCGCGAGAAGTTGGGCCCCGAAACAAATCCCGAGGACGTGCCGTTCGTCATGGACCGCGCGGGCCAGGAACGCCGACTCGCGCGCGACCCAGGCTTCGCCGTCGCCCGTCGGGGAGCCGAGCGCGATCACCGCTTCTTCGTCACGAAGCGTGAGCGCCGATTCGCCCGGTTCCGAATAGGCGTGGATGATTCGCGTATCGATCTGTCGCGAGTGGGCCCAGTCGAGAATCGACCCGGGACCTTCGAAGTCCGCGTTCTGAAGGACGAGCAACCGGGAAAAACGGTCGGTGGAAATCATTTCGGCCGGAGGTCCGCGCGGAGCTCGTGGGCCTGACCGAGTTCGACGCTGAATCCGCCGCGCGCCGCGCGCATCGAGAGATCGCCGGAGCCGGTCGTGAAGAAAAGGAGCCGGCCCTGCCCGCCGCGCGGGAGATTTTCAACCATCCGGTCGGCGGGATCGAGGAGCTCGAGATCGGGCGCCTGCTCCCGGAAAGCGGGACTCAGCGCCGGATAATGCGTGCACGCGAGGAGGAGGGAGTCGATGCCCGCGAGGCGTTCGAGAACCTCCCGCACTTCGCGCTCGACCGCCGCTCCGGTGAGCTCGCCCCGTTCGACGAGCGCCGAAAGGGGTTGGGCGGGGGCGAAGAAAAATTTCTTCCCCGGATGCCGGAGTTGGTTCTCGTAGACCTTCGAGGCGATCGTGAGATTTCCGCCGATGACGCCGAAGCGGCGCTTGGCGGACGAATCGATCGCGCGGATTCCCGCGGGGATGATGCTCTCGAATCGCACTCCGGCGAAGGATTCGCCCGCTCCGTCGACGGCGGAGCTCGCCGAATTACAGGCGACGAGGACGCGCTCGACGTCGTGGGCCCGGAAGAAGGCCGCGATCTCGCCGAAGCGCGCGCGGAGGGAAGTCCGGTCCTGCTTTCCGTATGGAGTACTTCCGGAATCGGAAAGGTAGGTGACGTCGGCGAGATTTCCGGCGGCCCGGAGGGCTTGGTAGATACTGAGGCCGCCGATGCCCCAGTCCATGATTCCGATTCGGTTCGCTTCGCTCATTCTCGCTCGCTTTAGGGGTAGGAAAGTTCCGGAACCTGCTTCTCAAAAACCGGCGCGGATTGGAAGGCGAGGACGCGTGAGTTCCAACCGTAATTGATGATTTCGAGACGACCGTCGGGAAACCGGCTTTCGAGAAACCACTTCATCTCGTGCTCGGAACGAATCGGATTATATTCGAGCATCCGCTTCCAGCGCGCGTCACGAACCATGCGTTTCAGGGCCCGCGCGTACTCCGGGTATTTTCGCAGCGTCAGGTAATGTTTCACTTTGTCGCGCAAGACGAACGGCCAGTGGACGGCCTTCAGGGGAGCGGCCACCATGTCGATGACCATGAATTTCCCGCCGGGTTTCAGAACGCGGTGGATCTCCTTCAGGATCGGGTCCCAATCGAGGTATCGAAACGAGAGTACGGACGTCACGACGTCGAAGCTCTCGTCGGGGAACGGGAGGGCGGGACCGTCGATTTTCGTGTATCGCAATCCGGCGTCGTCGGGGGAACGTCGTTTCGCCTGGGCGACCATACCCGCGGAAAGATCGACGCCGTCCGCGGTCTCGGTCAGATCCCGGACCGCGCGGAGGAAGGATCCGGTGCCGCATCCGAGGTCGAGAATTCGGGGCGGAGCGGGGAGCTCGCCCAAGTTTCGTCGAAGCCACCGGAGCTCGTCCTGGCGAACGGCGATATCCTCGAACGTTTCGTCGTAAAGCGGGGCGACCGAATCGTAAGTCGTGTCGACGGCCCGCGTATCCGGCTCGAATTCGAGCATCGGATAGCTCTTCGGGCGAAGGAGGTATTTTCGGAACGATCCGATGATCCCATGCGATTTTTTTCCGGGGACCGAGATGATGTAGACGGGGTCCTGCGCGCCGGCGAGACGATCCCAGGAAAAGCGGTCGGCGTTTCGGGAGACCGTCGTATACCAGAAGTGTCCGTACGATTTCACGGCGTAGGTTCGCGCGAAAAACGGCGCGAACCAGCGGCCGGTCCGGCAGGCGTGGAAGATCGCCTTCGCGCCGGGCGCGAACGGGATCTTGAAATTCCGCCACTCGTGGGGACTCATTTGTTCCGGCCATTTCGTCGTTCCGAACATGATGCCGTACATGCCGCTGTGGCCGATGAAATGGAGTTCGTCGATGAGGCCGCCGTCGGTCCCCGCGGCGGTCAGCTCCGCGGTGAACTCGCGCTTCGATTCGACGGCTCTCCGGACGACTTCGCGACCGGGTCGCTCGCGTTTCAGGCGCGCCTCCATTTCGATCGCCGCTCGCTCGAATTTCCGGCCGCCTTCGCGATAGAGGGTCGTGTAAAGGATCAGGATGCGGCGATCGGATTCGCGGTGGACCATGCCGTCACTTTTCGGATGTGTTCGGAACTCGCCGGGACCCAGGCGCCGCATTCGTCGGCGACGACGAGGGTTCTCCGGCGCGCGAGATCGAAAACCCGCATACCGCGGATCCTCGGGTAATAGACGTGCAGGCTCAGACCGAAGTCGTCGCAGACGCATGAATGGATTTCGTCGGGACGTACCGCGACGTGGGATCCTGCTTCGTGGACGATTTCCGCGCCGCCGGCGAGTCCGCCGCCGTTCTCCCGAAAGTCGAGTTCGCGGAAGCGTCCGTCGATGAAGAAAACCCAGCCCGCGGAATTTCCGTGATCGTGGGGAGCGCACGCGCGACCCGCCGACCATCTCGCCAGCATGACCTCGCAATCGGCGGACGCCGCGAGCGTTCGGCGCGAATAAGGATACGGCGAAATCGGTTCGGGCGCGGACGCGCGGAGAGCGTCCTTCGGGAGTCCATGCGCCCGAAGGGTTTCCAGGATTTTCGCCGGAGAATTCCGCGCGGCGAGCAAGCTGTCGATGAGTGTCAGAGTCTCCATAACCCTTTCCGAGACGCCCTAAAACGGTCCCATCCCTTCCTAACCGGCACAAGACTAAAATGAGAGTTG
>JAYVXM010000544.1:0-3563 GCA_043785205.1 Bdellovibrionales bacterium | reverse complement strand
GGGCCAGCCGAACCGGATCGAGGCCATCGCGAAACTCGCGATCCCGCGGGCACGCGCGGTCCTCGAAGCCGAAGCCACCTCCGGAATGGGCGGAAGCGACGTTTTCGTCGCGTCCCGGCTCGCCGAGACGATTCTGGTGAGCGACGCCTTCTTTCCGTTCGCGGATGGCATCGAAGCGGCCGCCGCCGCGGGAATCCAGAACGTGGTCGAACCGGGCGGAAGCGTCCGCGACGCCGAAGTCATCGCCCGGGCTCGAGAGCTCGGAGTGAATCTCGCCTTCACCGGTCGCCGTCACTTTCGCCATTAACCGGAGCCCATTTCCGAACGGAAACTATGAGCAACATCAAATCGGGTATCGGTCATAATCGCCTCTCCTACCGCGACTCCGGCGTCGACCGGGTCCTCGCCGATCGCCTCGTCGATCGGATCCGTGCGATCACGTCGCCGCCGGGACCGAAGGGCCGGAAACCGAAGGAACTCCGTTCGAGCGTCGGCGGATACGCCTCGCTTTACGCGCTCTCGAAAGACCAGTGGCTCGCCGCCTCGACCGACGGCGTGGGCACGAAGCTCAAGCTCGCGTTCGAGCTCGGACGACACGACACCGTCGGGATCGACCTCGTCGCCATGTCGGTGAACGACCTCCTCTGCGTCGGCGCGCGGCCGCTCTTCTTTCTCGACTATTTCGCGACCGGGAAGCTCGACATCGACGCGGGCGCGGCCGTCATCCGCGGCGTCCACGAAGGTTGCCGACTCGCGCGCGCGCTTCTCGTCGGTGGCGAAACCGCGGAAATGCCGGGTTTTTACGCCCGCGGCGAGTACGACCTCGCCGGATTCGCTGTCGGAATCGTGCATCCGGCGAAGGCGCTGCCGAAAAAGCCGACTCCCGGAAAATCCGGAAGCGGCGTCCGGCCGGGCGACCTCCTCGTCGGTCTTCGCTCCTCCGGTTTCCACAGCAACGGCTTCAGCCTTGTCCGGAAGATCGCGAATTCCTGGCGTCCCGAACGGACGAAGCTCCCTTGGGCGAAAACGCGCGAAGCCCTCATGAAGGAGCTTCTTACGCCGACCGAAATTTACACCGACGCGATCCTTCCCGCCGTCGACAAGGGTATTTATCAAGGTCTCGCGCACATCACGGGTTCCGGCTTCCTGAATGTCCCGCGCATGGGAGAGCACGTTTCCTACGAGCTCGTCCTTCCCCACGCTTCGCGGCTACCGCGCGTTTACGAGTGGCTGAAACGGACCGAAACGGTTTCGATCACCGAACGGTTGACCACCTTTAACTGCGGCCTCGGCATGGTCGGCGCGGTCCGGCCGAAGGACGCGAAACGCGCGATCGCGATCGCGAATCAAGCGGGAATCGAAGCCTGGGTGGTGGGCGAAGTCACGCCGCGCGAGCGGGGCTTCGAATCGGAAGTCGTGGTTCACCTCGACGAAGGTCGATTCGCGCTAACGGAATAGGAGAAAAGGATGACGAAAGTTTTGATTTTGATGGGAAGCGAGTCGGACTGGGCGATCATGAAGGAGGCGTACGACGTCCTCAAGCGCTTCGAGATCGGCGTGCACGCGGAAATCGCGAGCGCCCACCGGACGCCCGAAAAAACCAAGGAACTGGCCGAGAACGCGCGGGCGAACGGAATCCGGGTGATCATCGCGGGCGCCGGAGCGGCCGCTCACCTGCCGGGCGTCGTCGCCGCGTTCACCGATCTTCCCGTGATCGGAGTACCGATCGCGGCGACTCCCCTCGCCGGAACCGACGCGCTCTACGCGATCGTCCAGATGCCGAAGGGGATTCCGGTCGCGACCGTCGCGATTAACGGCGCGGCGAACGCGGGAATTCTCGCGCTCGAGATGCTCGCGATCGACAGCGGACCGGACGGAGCGGGGGCGCGCGAAAAACTGAAGGCGTACCGCGCCGAGATGAAAAAAACGGCGCTCGCGAAAAAACTCCCGCTCTAACGCGATCGGAGCTTCGCGATCGCGTCCGGTGAATCTTGATCGCGCCGGAGCGAGAGGCTCGCCTTGAAGTCGGCGTAGATCGTCGCCTTCAGCTTTCCTTCGGCGACCAATCGGACGAGGATTCCGTCGGCGTTCAGGCCGTCCACTCTCGCCTCGATCGCGGTGAGCGCTTCCACGCCCTTCGCGTCGCCGAGGCCCTCTTCGAGGAGATCGAGGACCGATCCTCCGCCGTCGCGATCGAACGTTTCGAGGAGGAAGAGTGCGACTTCGCCCAGCTCTTCCTTCGGGATGTCGCGGATTTTCCGGTCGCGGAACATCGGGACGAGGGCGTTTCCGGCGGCGATCAGCGAGACCGCGTCGCGCGATTCGATCTCCGCCTTCGCTTCCCGATTCGGCGTCGATTCCGGGCCCGGGCGACGGAGAATTTCGTTCTTCAGACAGTCGAGCAATTTCAAGCGTTCAAGTCCGACGCATTCCGGACTCGCGCTCGGTACCGCGGCGGGCGAACGCGAATACTTCGGCGTCCGGACTCCTTCGTCGTAGCTGATCGCCACCACGCCGAGGACGGCGAAAACGAGGCCGGCGGTCAGGGTGCGGAATAAGCGCTCATTCTTTGACATAGACTCCGATCAGCCTCCGCGTGGGAATGTATTCGTCTACGGGAATCGACTTGCAGTAGTCGCTGCAATATTCGTGTTCGTTCACTTTGATCTCGATATGGCCGCACGTCTTGCGATGGCCGTTTCCCCGGCAGCGGTATTTTCCGCCGGCGTAGACAAGTACGGCGCCGAGCGGCGCGTTTTCCGAGGTGTAACCATCGTCCATCACGTTCGTGAAGCCCTTCTTCTCGAGCGTTCCCTTATCGTGGGCGTCCGACGCCGCGTCCTCCGCCCACCACCGGTCGACGAGGCCCGCGCTGACGAGAGCGTCCTTCACGCCGCGGTAACAAAGGTACTTGCTTTGCCGGGATCCGCAGAGCGTCCGCCCGCTCGTGAGGCTCGTCCGACATTTCGAGGCCGAAGCGTGCGCGGAATTCCGGAGGCGCGTGAGCATCGGTTCGGCCAAATCGTACGTCTTCGTTGCCCGATCCCCCGACTGCTCGACACCGATCGGATTCGTGACGATTGGATTCGTGACGATTGGCGTCGGGACGTTCGGTGTCGAGACGTTCGTGGGCTTCGTTTCGACGGCGGGGGCCGGACTGGCTTTCACGACGGGCTTGCCGACGCTCGCGTCGAGGGCCCGGGAAAGATCTTCGAGCCAACCGAGATCGCGGTTTCCCGTCGACTCGGGCGAACACGTCGCGTTCGTCGCGTGCGCGTGCGCCGGCCCCGCGGCTACCACGAGCGTAAGAAGTGTCAAAATAATGCCGTCCCGGAGGAAAAAAGACCGCATAGGCGTCTAATCCGTAACGACAGAACGGCCCGGATTCTTTAGCCCCCGTTGGCGGCCGCAATCGGGGTGGCATTCAGCCCCCCAGTCGGGAATCCGCTCACTTTCCGCTGACTTTTACTTTGTGCAGCAGAGCCGTGGGATCGATGACGACGAAGAGGCCCGTCCCTTCCGAAAAGACGATGCCCGCGTCGGAGACGAGGCTACCCGAAGTG
>JAYVXM010000543.1:0-3565 GCA_043785205.1 Bdellovibrionales bacterium | reverse complement strand
ACCTTGGTTATTTCGGATCGGGGAACGGTCAGTTCGACCGCGACCTCTATATCGGCCCGGGTTTCGGCGCCCGCTCCGCCACCCCGATCGGCACCGTACGCGCCACGTTCGCGCGCGGGTACCAAACCACGAAACACATCTACCGCACCCAAATCTTCGTCAGCTTCGGAGCGGAGTTCTAGAATGATCGGAAAAATCCTCAAATGGTTTTTCGGAACGCTCGCCGCCCTCCTTCTCCTCGTCATCGGCATCGCACTCCTCGTCTGGTCTTATCCCGAAAAGATCCTTACTTCCGAGCGCGTCTCCGGGTTCGTAGCGCCCCATCTTCGCGTGGAGCGCGCCCCCGACCCCGAAATGCCGAACTCCCCCCTTGTCACTCTCGGCATCACGAAAGAAGGATTCTGGCGCCGAACCGTATCCATTCGCCTCGCCCCCGGCTGTTACGCGATCGACGACGAACCGAAACACGGGTCCGAAGCATGCCTGACCGCCGCGAAACTCGCCTTTTCTTTTCGGATGAGTCGTAAACATTTCATCCGCCTGACCGCTCTCGACTTGCTCGAGCTTCGAATCTCGCGCGGCCAATTCGTACCCGGAAAGACCACCGCTCCGGAAGCGCCCAAGAAGGCGACCACTCCCGCGGACGGACTCGGTTACCTAAAATACCTCGACCGTGGATTCCGCTGGGGACCGATCACGCTCGCGGCCGCGAATTTTGAAATCCCCGCATCGAACCTGAAGCTCGCCGCCAAGATCGATTCCACCGATCCGGACCATCGCGGAAAGGCGGAGAGCCCGAAACTCGCGCTCGACCTCCACGCCGAAGGCCTCGACTGGAACGGCCGCCTCGGCGGCGAAGTCTACCAGAAGGGCGATTCGATCATCCTGCCGACCGCGTCGGTCGCCTACCGAACGAAGAAAAAGCAGGGCAGCGAGTCCCTACGCCTCGGCGGCGAGCTCGCCGCGACTTACGGCCTTTCGACCGGCGACCTTGACGTCGATTTTTCGGCGATCTGGCGCGACCCGAATCCCGAAATCGAATGGTTGCGGGCCGAAAACGGAAAAATCCGGATGCGCAAAGAGGAACTTTCGGCCCACGCCACCGTGAAGGCCCTCCTCCAAGGTAAGACCCCGCTCGGTCGACTTCCGATCCTTGCCGTCGACGTCCAGGCGGCCGTGCGCCCCGCCGAGAAGTCGGGCACTCATCCGATCGATTTCGACCTCCGGATCGACGCCTACGAGTTCGCGGGGATCAAAGCGCACTCCGATCTCGCGGTCACGATCGTTCCGGCCAAGGGGGAAAACGAACTCCGGTATCGGAAGGGCCAGCTCCGCATCGAGACGTCCGACTTCGCGAAAACGATCCGCCTCCTCTCGCGAACCTCCTGGGCGATCCCGACGCCCTTCAACGTATTTCACGGACCGATGGTCTTTCACACCGAGCCGTTCCGCGCGAGCTCCGACCGCTCGACATTGCCCGCGGTCTTCACGACGGATCTCACGTCCACCGAGCAGGCGCTCGCCTCCGAAACGAAAATCGAGCTCGATCTTGCCAAAAAGGATTTCGGCATCCTGAGAATCCGCGTCGCCACGGTCTTAAGAAAGGCCCAATTCCGTCTGCCGGATTACGAGCCCCTCGCTCCCGTACCGGCCCTCGCCCGCGATTCCCGAATCGTCCGCTACGAAAAACCGAAGACCTACGTGAAGGGAAAGCCCGCTCCCCCGACCGTGAAGATGCCGGCGCCGAAGGGAAGCCCGAACCCCGACGGATCTCCGCAGAAGTCGTTACCCATCCTCATTTCCGTCAAAGGCGCTCCGGGCGCGATCGTTCTCCTCAACCGGTTTTTCGATCCGAACCTCCAGGCCGGCATCGACCTGTCGACCGACGCGGCCTCGGGCGCGCTTCTTGGAACCGTCACCCTCTCGTCCCCGTTCGGAATCCGCTACCTCAACCGCGAAATCAGCCTCGACGAGCTCGCGATGACGTTCCGACCAGCTGTGGAAACGACCGCGATCATCTCGCTCGTCCGTTCCGGATACAAAATTTCGGCCACCCTGCACTCGGGCGGGGGGAAAACCAAAATCTCCCTGAGCAGCGAACCGCCGCTCCAGGATGACGAGATCATATCGCTGCTGATCTACGGCATGCCGAAGAATTCGATTTCCTCCGAACAAACGAAATCCGTCGGCAGCGCCCAGGCGGCGATGAGCTCGGAAGCGCTCGGCATCTTCTCGTTCTGGGCGTTCGCCTCCACCCCGATCGAATCCGTCCTCTACGACCCCGAAACCCAAACCTACTCGGCCGTCGTCAGTCTTCCGGGCGGGGTCACCGCCTCGATCGGCAGCAATTGGGAAAACGATCGCCAGCTCGCGCTTTCGAAGAGCCTCGGACGAAACTGGGCAGTGTCCACCGAACTCATCAAGGATTCGCAAGGCGTCGACCGCGGCGGAACGCTTCTCCGCTGGCGGAAAAGCTATTAACCCGGACCCGCGGGCACGGCTTTCCGCCGCGCCCTTACTCGCACCGAAAGTTCCGCTCCACTCCGGCCAGATCCTTCGTCTGGGCGCCGGGAAAGTCGCTCTCACGGACCCTGCCGAGCGCACGTAGAAACTTCGGCCAATCCTTTCCGCACCGCTCGAATAGCCGCGCGAAGGTTCCGCGATTCCCGCCGTACTCGCGAAAACCGAGAAGGGTCGCATTATTCAGGGCCCGGCCGGCTTTCCACTTCAGATCCGTTCGTAATTTTTCGAGAATTTCGGACTTCTTCCGCTGCTTCTCGACGTCCGGATCGCCGCCCTTGTAAATCCGGTCGAGCGTCTCGTAAGCGTCGTGCATCCGCTCGTAATACTTCGTCTGCCAAATGAGGCCGTCGCGATAGATTTTTTCGTCCGTCGAATCCTTTCCTCGCGTTTCCGCGAGGTACATCGGCGTGAGTCCCTCCGAAACGAAACTCGCGAGCGACTCGTTGAAAAAGGCCTGATGGTTAATGTAGACCGTCGCGTGTAACGACTCGTGAAGCACGACCTCGATCAGCTCGCCGGCCGCCTCTTCGCCTTCCCGAATCATAGTCGAAAGGATCGGGTCGCGAAACCAACCGAGCGTTGAGTAAGCGCTCGCGCCTCGTACGTCGACGTCGAGGTTCTCCTCGCGCAAACGGGACGCGAACCGGTCGGCCCCCGAACGCGAATAATAACCGAGGTAAGGGAACCCGCCGACGATCGGAAACTTCCACTCCCGGGGTTCGAACTTCAACGGTTGGCACGCGCTCACGACGTAAACGACCGCGTCGCGGTCGAGTTTCACGTAGGCTTCGTAATTTCGGGTCGGCTTCATTCCGAATCGTTCGCCGAATACCTTCACTTTCGGGATCTCGGCGAGTAAAGCCCGGATTCGCGGCGGCGTCGTTTGGTCCCGAATCACCTCTTCGAGCGGGCGCGCCCGGTTTAGGATCGAAAGTTGGCCGCGTCCGGCCTGCCAAAGGTACTCGACCGTCGAGCAGCCCGTCACCCCGAAGGCGACGGTCGCCAGGAGTGCCAAATGCTGGCGGTGAATGAAAAAGGAGCG
>JAYVXM010000542.1:0-3574 GCA_043785205.1 Bdellovibrionales bacterium | reverse complement strand
TAGAAAGCAACCCCAGTGCCAAAGCGCCCCTCTTTGCCGATTCGATTTCACCCACCGGCAGAAGGTTCCGATCCGTAAACGGTTTCGGGTGAATCTTTTTTCCTAGACGCAGTGCGCGTCCTTAAAACACTTTCATCTCGAATTGAATGATCTTTGACTAAAGCGTCAGATTCGACGACGGGCTCCGTCAAAGCCTTGGTTCGTTCCTTGGGGTGCCGATTGAAGTGGTGCTTGAAGTCATATGCCCAGTCGTTTCTAATGGGAGGACAAGGTAAGGTTCATCCGTGACTCGCAACGTGTCTCTCTCCGTCATGCTCGTGACGCTTAGTTCTTGCTCGACGCTGGTCGGAAATGTGAAGCCGGTCGACCTGAAATCGACGGCTTACGGCGTGCTCGATCTCGCGAAGGAGAATCCGGCGATCTGGACCCGACTCGGCGACGCCGAGCTTCGGCCGAAAGATGCGCAAATCGGGACGAACAAGAAGGCGTTTTCGTCGGAAGTCACCGATATCGCCTACCAGTCGAAACGGACCTCGGCGATCGTCTCGCTAAACTCGACGTGCCGGGAAGGTCGCGATGAGATCGCCGATCTCGCCCCCTACCTCCATGAGCTTCTGCTCGGCATCACGGAAGTTTCCGAGCGGACGGACCGGTCTCGCCGGGTTTCCGACGCCGACGCTCTCGAGGAGATCGTCGCCGGGAAGATGGCGGGCGAGCAAACGAAGATTCAGGCCCTCGTGCTCTCGAAAAACGGGTGCATCTACGACCTGATGTATATCTCTCGACCCGAGCGCTTTCCGGCCCACGAAGCCGATTTCAATCGCTTTGTTTCCTCCCTCAGACTGCGTTAGCCTCGGGAAGTGAGCGAAGGCGGCACCGGTTCAAATCCGGGAAATTCCCTGATCGAGTTCTCCGGCGGTTTCGCCCATCTTCTCCGCGACATTGCCCGCGAGATCGTCCGTCCTCCCCTCTATTTCCGCCTCGTCCTCGATCAGGTTTACCAGATCGGCGTGAACTCCTTTCTCCTGGTCGCGGTCACCGGACTCGCGACCGGTTCGGTCATGGCCCTTCAGTTCGGCTTCGGACTGGCGAAGTTTGGCGGCACTCTCTACGTCCCGAAAATCACTTCGCTCTCGATCCTCCGGGAAATGGGCCCGGTTTTCACGTCCCTCCTCGTCGCCGGCCGAATCGGATCCGGGATCGCGGCCGAAGTCTCGTCGATGAAGGTCACCCAGCAAATCGACGCGATCCGCGCCCTCGGAACGAGCCCGATCAAACGGATCGTCATTCCACGCCTCCTCGCGTGCATGATCGCGCTTCCCCTGCTCACCCTCTTCTCGGATTACATCTCGCTCTGGGGCGCGATGATCATCTGCAAGCTCGAGCTCGGAATCGGGCAGAGCTTCTTCATCGCGAAAACGCTCGAAACCGTGAAATCCGCCGATCTATTCTCCGGAATGCTCAAGACGGTCGTCTTCGCGTTCTTCATCGCGATCACCGCGTGCTGGAAGGGCTTCAACACCGAAGGCGGCACCGAAGGTGTTGGAAATTCCACGACCTGGGTCGTGGTGACGTCGAGTATCTTCATTCTCGTCAGCGACTTTTTCCTGACGAAACTCTTCATCCTCACCCTCTATGCCCAGCAGTGAAATCGTCCTCGAAATGAAGGATCTGCATAAATCGTTCGGGGATAAGGTGATCCACCGGGGCGTTACCTTCTCGCTCCGTAAGGGCGAAATCCTCGGGCTCTTCGGCGGCTCGGGGACCGGCAAGAGCGTCCTCATCCGCTCGATCATCGGGCTCGAACGCCCCGATTCCGGGAGTGTCATGTTCGAGGGCCGGAATCTCGTCGAGCTTACGGAACGCCAACTCTACAAAGTACGGATGAAGATCGGATTCGTTTTCCAGAACGGCGCTCTCTTCGACTCGCTGACGGTCGAGGAAAATCTCGCTTATCCGCTTCTGGAACATACGAAACTTTCGGCCGCGGAGGTCCAAACGCGGATTGAAAAGATGCTTGAGCTGATCGATATGAAGGGGACGAACGACCTCCTTCCGAA
The DNA here is from genome assembly GCA_043785205.1 of Bdellovibrionales bacterium. Lineage (GTDB taxonomy): Bacteria > Bdellovibrionota > UBA1018 > UBA1018 > UBA1018 > JACMQW01. The sequence continues at coordinate 1,514 of JAYVXM010000542.1, read as the reverse complement.
CGAACTCTCTGGCGGAATGCAGAAGCGAGCCGGTATGGCGCGCGCGACGATTCTCGAACCCTCGGTCATCCTCTTCGACGAACCGACCGCCGGCCTCGATCCGGTGAACACGCGACGACTGACCGCGAACATCACGAAGCTGAAGGAACGCGGAATTACCGGCATTTTCGTGACCCACGATATTTCTGCCGCCTTTGAAATCTGCGATCGAATCGCGATTCTGAAGGACGGCGTGATCCACATTATCGACACCGTCGAAGCGGTGAGAAATTCGAAAGACCCATTCGTGCAGTCTTTCGTCCAAGGAGCGCACTTCTCATGAAAGATACCCGTTCGAACGATTTCAAAGTCGGCATTTTCGTCACCCTCGGAGTCGCCTTCTCCATGGTCACGATCCTCGTCCTCGGCGGCGCGGAAAACGCTTTCACCCGCAAAGTGAATTACAAGACTCACTTCCCAGCCGCGAACGGACTCGTCACCGGCTCGAAGGTCGTCCTCTCCGGAATTCCGGTCGGCACGGTCCGCGGCGTCGAATATCAGGCCCCGACGAAGCTCGTCGAAATCGAAATCGCGATCCAGCGGAAATATGCCGAATTTGTCACCGAAGGTTCGACGGTCGAGATCATGACCCAAGGAGTCCTCGGCGATAAGTACCTCGGGATCAATCCGGGTGGCGTCGGCAAGAAACTCGCCGAGGGCGCGGACATCCCGAATCTGCCGTCGAGCGACGTCTCCGCGTTTCTCACAAAAACGGACGCCGTCATGGCGAATCTGAATACGACGATCGACAGCGTGAACCGGATTCTAAAATCGCTCGAAAAAGGAAATCGAATCGACCAGATCGCCGAAAACCTCTCCCAAGCGTCGAAGGGGCTCTCCGAATTCGCGAACGGAAAGAACATGGCGAAGACGTCGAAATCGCTCGCCGACATCCTCGATAAGGTGAATAACGGGGCCGGCACCCTCGGCGCCCTCGTGAACGATCCGGGCCTCTACGAAGACGCGCGCGCGCTGGTCGGCGGCGCGAACCGGAACCGGATCATCCGGAATCTCGTTCGTGAAACTGCGAAAGACGGCACGGCTAAGCAGTAATCGCTATTTTCCGTCGGGCGACATGCGCGAGCCTCGCTCCCGCACGTCCGAAGAGGGTTAAGCGACAATTCGCGCTTGACGCATCGCTTCTCCGCAAATGAAAGGCCCCGGGTCTCGCATCCTGCGAAATCCGGGGCCATTTCTTTTATCCGGTTTTGAGGCCGGACTCGGAATCAGATCCTGAAGTTACCGAGAACTACTTACGGCTAGATACTCAAGTCGTTCGAAGGCGCCGTCGGCATATTCGGCGAGCCGGCCTTCTTCGCGGCCGGGACGATCATTCCGCGCTTGCGGAGTTTTTCGACCAGGGTCGTGCGATTCATCATCAGGAGTTCGGAGGCGCGGTTCTTGTTATTCCCCGTGCGAGCGAGCGCTTGATCGATGAGGTGATTTTCGAAGGCTTCGACGATGTTCTTCAGATT
>JAYVXM010000541.1:0-3589 GCA_043785205.1 Bdellovibrionales bacterium | reverse complement strand
TCGCCGGAGTGAAGGTTTCGCCGTTCAGGGAAACGGGAACGCCGTTCCGGAATTCCATTTTCAGTTCGGTGACGACGTCGGGCGCGGCCTTTGGCGACTTGATCCACTGGAAGATCTCTTCCGGCGGCGCGAAGTTCGGCTCTTCGAGGCGTCCGCCTTCGATCGAGCGGCCCCAGAGGTTCTCGTCGATGGACCAGATCTTGTCGATCGACTGCTGGATCGGCACACCCTTTTTCTTCGCGTATTCGATTTCCCAAGTCCGAGTGAGGTTCTTCTCGCGAATCGGCGCGTGGATCACGGCGTCCGGCATGAGCGCGCGAATTCCGTATTCGATCCGGAACTGGTCGTTCCCTTTACCGGTGCACCCGTGGGCGAAAGCCTTCGCGCCGATCTTCTGGGCGACTTCGACGGCCTTCGCGGCGATCAGCGGACGCGCGATCGACGTCGAGAGCGGATAACCCTCGTACATCGCGTTCGCCTTCACGGCGCGGAAGCAGAAGTCGGCGGCGAACTCTTCCTTCGCGTCGACGGTATAGTGTTCGGTACCCATGATCTTCGCCTTTTCGGCGGCCTGGGCGATGTCTTCGGCGGGCTGACCGACGTCGACGGTGACCGTCACGACGTGATCGTAGCCGTAGTCCTCTTTCATCATCGGGATGCAAATCGAGGTATCGAGGCCACCGGAATAAACGAGAACCACGGTCTTCTTGGAGGGGGTGTTAATCATGGGGTCGTTTTATGCATAATAATTCAAGTATGCAACGGTTTTCCGTTGACTGCGGGCGTTTATGCGCATAATTACTCATTATAATGCATAAATATGAGCCAAGCATTACTACGGGGATTGTCGGCGCCAGGGGGTATTCCGGGCTCGAGCTTGCTCGCCTCCTCCTCGCCCATCCCCGGGCCAAGCTCGCCGCGTGCTTCGCGACCGATCCGGCCGCGTTTCGCCTCGGCTCCGAGCTCTTCGCCCCCGAAGCCGACGCCGTCCCGACCCTTCCGATGACCGCGCTCGACGTTCCGGACCTCGCGAAATCCTTCCACACGATCTTCCTCGCGACTCCCGCCGAGGTCTCGCTCGAACTCGCGCCAAAACTCGTCGCCAAGGGCGTGAACGTCGTCGACCTCTCAGGCGCGTTCCGCCTCGCCGCTTCGGAATACCCGAAATGGTACGGCTTCGAGCATTCCGCGCCGGCCGCGCTCGCCTCCGCCCAGTACGGCCTCGTTCCCTTCGCGAAGCCGTTCGTGAAGAAAAACGGCGAGGGCATCCTCGTCGCGAACCCGGGCTGCTACGTCACGGCGGTCCTCATGGCGCTCGTTCCGCTCGTCGGCCGCGGCGTGATCGCGGCGGATTCGATCGTCATCGACGCGAAATCCGGAACGACCGGCGCCGGGAAGAAGGCGTCCGAAGGACTCCTCTTCTCCGAAGTCGACGGCGAATGCCTCCCCTATAAGATCGCGAAGCACCAGCATTTCCCCGAAATCGTGAAGTACTTATCCGCCTTCGCGGGCGCGCAAGCATCTCCTTTCTTTTCGACCTCGCTGCTCGCTACTCCGCGGGGAATCATCGCGGGGATTTACGCGAATCTCGCGCCTGGGAAAACCGAGGCCGACGTGACCGCCGCGTTCGCGGCCGCCTACGCGGACTATCCACTCGCGAAAGTTTCGACCCTCGCCGCGAATCCGAAGATCGCTTCGCTCAAGAAGGTCGTCGGATCGAACGCGGTTCAGATCGGTTACGTCGTAGACGGCACGGGGGCTGCATCGAAACTTTACCTGTATTCGTTGATCGATAATCTCTTGAAGGGCGCGGCCTCCCAGGCCGTCGAGAACTTCAACCGAATCGTCGACCTTCCGGTCGCGATGGGCCTGACGGCTTTCCCGTCGGCCGTTTCAGCTCTGCAGGAGAATCCGTAAAGATGACTACTGGACCAGGCATTTCGAGAACCCCCCTTCCTAAAGGCTTCAAGGCCGGCGGCGTGAATTCCGGGGTTCGCCGTTATCGTCCGGACTACGGCGTGATCCTTTCCGAAGTGGAAGCGGTCGGCGCCGGGGTGTTCACGAAGAACGAATGTAAAGCCGCGCCGGTGCAGTACTGCATGGGGCTTTTACCGTCGAAGCACGTTCGCGCGATCGTGACGAATTCCGGCCAAGCGAACGCGGCCACCGGTCAGGAAGGCCGCGATAAGAACTGGCGCATGGCCCTCTCGGTCGCGAAGACGATCGGCTGCCTTCCGCACCAGGTCCTCACCGCCTCGACCGGAGTCATCGGAAAACAACTCGAAGTCGAGAAGCTCGAAGCCTCCTCCGCCGAGCTCGTCGAAAAGGCGTCCGACTATGCGGAACTTTTCGCCCTCTCGATCCTAACGACCGATCTCGTACCGAAGACGATCACGACCGAAGTCACGCTTTCGGGCGGCAAGGTCCGGATCACGGGCATCTGTAAGGGATCCGGGATGATCCACCCGAACATGGCGACCATGCTCGGCTACATCCTCACCGACGTCGAGCTCACGATGGACGTCGCCCAGGATCTCGTGCGGAAGGCGTCCGACGTCTCCTTCAACATGATCTCGGTCGACGGCGACTCCTCGACGAACGACTGCGTTTTCCTCCTCGCGAACGGCGCTTCCGGCGTCAAGCTGAAGGACGACGACGACTACCGCACGTTTCAAGAAGCGCTTTTCGCCCTCTCGAAACTCCTCGCTCAGTCGATCGCCCGCGACGGCGAAGGCGCTTCGAAGCTCATCGAAGTCCAGATCACCGGCTGCCACGACCTCGACCTCGCCCGGAAAGCCGCGCGGGGGGTGACCGTCAGCCCGCTCGTGAAGTCCGCGATCCACGGCGAAGACCCGAACTGGGGCCGAATCCTCGCGCGCCTCGGCGCCGAAGGCGTCCCGGCGTCGAGCCTCGACCAGATGAAACTTACGATCCAGGACCACGTCCTCTTCAAGGGCGGCGCGCCGGTCGAATTCGACAAAACGACGGTTCGCTCGTCGCTGCGGGCCGATACGATCCACATCCTGATCGACCTGAATTCGGGTCGGGAAGCGGCGACGGCCTGGGGTTGCGACCTCTCGAAGCGTTACGTCGAGATCAATACCGACTATAATTGACCCTTCGCTTCGGCGAAGATCTCTGACGCTAAAGGCTGGCAGTGATGAGTAATCCCGACATTCTACAAACGGTAAAGAGCGCCCTCGGCTACGTGAAGCGATTCACCGGCACGAGTGTCCTCATTAAACTCGGCGGGGCCGCGCTCGAGGACGAAAGTCTCGTCGCCGCGCTCTGTGAAGATCTTTCACTCATCCGCGGTGCCGGAGTGAACGTCGTCCTCGTTCACGGCGGCGGACCGGCGATCAATCGCGAACTCGAACGCCGGGGCATCACCTGGAATTTCGTCGACGGCCTCCGCGTGACGACGCCGGAGATGATGGAAGTGATCGAAATGGTCCTCTGCGGGAAAGTGAACCGTCGGATCGTGCGCACTTTGAATCAATCCGCCGTGCGCGCGATCGGCCTTTCGGGCAGCGACGCCCGGACGCTTTTCTGCAAGCCGATGCGGAAGGACCTCGGCCTCGTCGGCGAG
>JAYVXM010000540.1:0-3595 GCA_043785205.1 Bdellovibrionales bacterium | reverse complement strand
ATTCGGCGTTCTCGGGTGCGGCGGATGCTCGAGCACCTCGGAAACCACCGATCTCCCCTTCGAACGTTCGAGCCAAACCATGGCGTTCAGTTCGCTTTGGCAACAGGAACTCCCCGGTCCGATCACGGATATCGCCTTGGCGAAAAAGACAGGCGACATCGTCGTCGCGAGCATTCCCGACGTCGACGCCGGCGGGAAGCATCTTCTGACCCTGTTCGGAAAGGACGGTAAGAAGGTATTCCAATTTCCGAGCCCGTTTCCCGTGAAGAGCCTCGACATCGCCGAGGACGGCTCGCGTGTGATCGTGAATAATTACGACGGTAAGCTCGTCGCGTACGATCGCGCCGGCACCGTCCTTTGGACCGCCGAGGGCGGATGCCGCCCCTGGATCTTGAATACGACGAAAAAAATAATCTGCTACCACGACGACGACACGAAACCCTCGTTCGCGTACGACGCCTACGACTTCGACGGGAAGCGTGTCGGGCGCTTTCCGATTAAGGCCGATGTTTTAGCCCTGAAGATCTCCGACGATGAACGCTGGTTCGCGGTCGCCCTCGCGGGCGGCCGGGTTCTCGTCTTCGGAAATCCCACGACGGGGGATTTCAAGGCCGAAAAGGATTGGAAGGTTCCCGGAGAAATCCTCGACGTTTCGATTTCGAGCGGCGAAGAGCCGACCCTCGCGGCGATTTCGATCGAGATGAAAAAGGGTGAAACGCTCTCGATCTTCGAAGCGCGGAAGAAAGCGGTCGCGTCGATGCGGCTCTCCTATCACGTCGAGCAGGTCGAAACGTTTCCCACCGGGAAACTCGTCGCCGTCTACGGCAATAGTCCGCGCGGGCAGTACATCGCCGTTCACTCGGGTTATGACGGAACCCTCCAATGGCAAAAACTCGATCCGCGCTACGCCGACTACTCGCTTGCGATCCGGGTCGGCGAGGATAAAATTCTCGCCGGCTTCGAACAGGTCGGCCCCACCGGCGCTTCCGCCGGAACGAAAACGCGCTCGAGCAAACTCGTCGCCCTCGATATGGACGGAAAGCTCCGCGCCGACCTCCCGCTTAAGACCGCCGAAGGCGCTTACCTCTACTCCTTCGCATATTCGCCCGATCGCTCGCTCCTCGGCGTCGGCACCGACGATAAACGCGTTCAACTCTTCGAACTGAAATAGTCGGAGAACATCGACCGGTTGAATTTTGAGTGCACATTGGCTCTTCGGCCAATCCCGCTCTCGGTTTCGAGTCACTCTGGCACCACTCGAAACCGATGAAATCGACGGTTTTATAGGTTTTTCCCGAGGAAATCTGCGAATGTGCGGTCCTTACCGTATTTCCTAAAACTGGCACTCCCGTTGCTCATACGCGATTGGAGTATCGATTCATTGGAATTCGAATCCGTTAACCGGGGTAAATCAGATGATCCGTATCAAGAGCAGCACGCTTCGTTTCCTTGTCGCCCAACTGGTCGCCGTCCAATTCGTCCTCCCGCTCACGGCCCGCGCCGAAGACGCGCCGAACCCCGCGGCTACGGAAACCGCGCCGGTGGTGGATACTCCCGCCGAGCGGATCGAAGTGACCGGCTCGCACATCAAGCGGATCGACACCGAAGGCGCTTCCCCGGTGACGACGATCACCCGTAAAGAGATCGAAAAGACCGGTTACAATTCGGTCGCCGACGTCCTTCGCGACAACACCACGAACTCCTTTGGCTCCGCCCGGGAACAATCGGGCAGTAATGCCGCCGGGAACGCCGAAGTCGACCTTCGGGGTCTCGGTTCGACGAATACCCTCGTTCTCTTGAACGGCGAACGCCTTCCATCCGACGCCGTGACCGGCGCCGTCGACTTGAACATGATTCCGCTCGCCGCCGTCGAACGCGTCGAAATTCTGAAGGATGGCGCCTCCGCGATTTACGGATCCGACGCACTCGGCGGGGTCGTGAATATCATTACCCGTAAGGATTTCTCCGGAACCGAAGTCAGCGCCGGCCGGAGCCAGCCCCAAATGAAGGGCGGAGCGCGCACCGACCTCGGCCTCGTGAACGGCGTCAGTACCGAAAAACTCAACATGGTGAACGTGTTCCAGTTCCGGAAGAACGACGTCGTGAACTCGCGGGACCGCGACTGGACCGCCACGAACATCAGCACCTTCGGCGCGCCGGGCAGCTATAAGGATCACGGTACGACGACTTGGCACTCCGACCCGAATTGCCCGCCGAGTATGGTGAAGCACACCGCTCAGGGCGACTACTGTACGTTCAACACCGCCGACTATTCGACGCAGCTCCCGGCGCTCCAGCAGTTCAGCCTGATGTCCGAATCGAACTACGAGCTCAACTCGAACGTAAAACTGACCGGTCGAATCGGGGGCACCCGCCGCCGCGTGAACTGGTCCTACGCTCCGGCGCCGGGCCAATTCACGATTCCGGCCGCTTCGACGCCCGCCCTTCCCGGCCATGCCGGCGGGAGCGACCTCGACGTGAAATACCGGCTCACCGATCTCGGAACGCGAGATTCGGAAGTCACGAGCTACGGCGGAAACGCGCTCCTCGGCGCGGGGATCCAACTCGGGAAGGGATGGGAGCTCGGACTAACCGCGACCCATAACCAGATCTACACGACGGATCGCGGAGTGAACGGGTACGCCATCACCGACATCCTCGTCTCCGATATTTCGAACGGCACCTACCGTCCGTTCAACGCCACGAACAAGGGCAGCCTCGACAACGCGAAGTACGTTCCGAGCGAAGTGACGAAGTCCCAGATCGAAACCGTCGAAGCGAAGACCTCCGGCGAAATCGCCCAGATGCCGCACGGACCGGTCGGCCTCGCCGTCGGCGTCCAGGCCGCCTACCAAAAATACCTCGATAAGTACGACGACCTCAGCGTGAAGAACCTCGTCTTCGGAAACGCCGGCAGCAGCGGCGGCGGCGACCGAAGCTCCGAAGCGGCCTACACGGAATTTTCGCTTCCGGTCGCTAAGGACCTCGAGCTCCAGCTCGCGGGTCGCTACGATCGCTATAGCGATTTCGGCTCGACCTTCAATCCAAAGATCGCGGCGATTTACCACGTGACGAAGGAGCTCCTCCTCCGCGGTTCGTTCGGGACGGGCTTCCGGGCGCCACTCATGCAGGAACTCCACGCCGCGGCCTCCGACGGGAACCCGACCTTCATCGATCACGTCGCGTGTAAGGCCGAGCAGCAAGCCGGCGGCGCCACGGACTCCTGTCTTCCGCAGCAGTACGAAGTCATCAGCAACGGGAATCCGGGGCTGAAGCAGGAAACATCGACCTCTTTCAACGCGGGGTCCGTGTACCAAGCGACGAAAGACCTCAGTTTCGGACTGGACTGGTTCTTGACGAAAACGAGAAACGTCGTCGGAATCGATTATGACGATATGACGGCCGCGGAAGCGAACGGCGTGAATCTCGCCGATCATGGCGTGATTCTCCACCGGGACGCCACCGGGCATATCGATCAGCCGATCAACGCCCCCCTTCAGAACCTTTCGTCCCAGGATGTCTCCGGCCTCGATCTTTCCATCGGCTACGTGCTGGGGAACTTCAAGCTGACGACCGACCATTCCCACCTCTTCTA
>JAYVXM010000539.1:0-3598 GCA_043785205.1 Bdellovibrionales bacterium | reverse complement strand
TTCGAGGACATCGACCTTCCGCGCGTCGTCGCGGGAGCGCGCGAAACCCAGCTCGCCGATCTCGCCGCGCTCGGCCTCGTACCCGACCGGATCTATTCTCAGAATGCGCGGAGAACGCGCCATTTCGAGTGTTTCTTGCGTGCGCGCGGGGAAGGCGCGATTTACCCCTGCACCTGTTCCCGGCGCGAAGTTCAGCTCGCGCTCGACGGACTCGCCTCCGCGCCGCACGGACCGCTTCCGATCTATACCGGTCATTGTCGCCGAATCGCCGCCGACCCCGAGGCGAAGGAAAGCGCGGGCGTCGCTTGGCGTTTCCGCGGCGTCGACGAGAGTGGGGGTCAGGATTTCATCGTCGCGCGCACCGCCGCGGTCGCGCCGGACGAAGCTTCTTTCACGCCGGCTTACCATTGGGCTTGCGCGATCGACGATCTCGACGGGAATTATCGTCTCCTCGTGCGCGCGTGGGATCTCGCGGCGTCGACGCCGCTTCAGCGCGAAATCCAGGCCTGGGTCGCGCGAAGCGAAGGGCGTGCCCGGGAGTGGGCGGCCGTATTTCACACCTCGCTCGTCGTCCAGAACGACGGACACCGTTTGGAGAAGCGAACGGCGGGCGTAACCCTGCCAGAACTCGAGCGCGCAGGATGGACCGCGGAGCGCCTACTCGCCGGATTGGCCGCGTCATTCGCGGATTTCGAAGGTCCGATCGACGTGGGTCGGATCTTCGGTGAAGCCGTGCGCGAGCGGTCGCTCGCGGACTTGGGATTTGACCCGGGCGCGACGGCGGAGCGATGATCCCCGTATGCCCGAGTTACCCGAAGTCGAAACGTCCCGACGCCGCGTCGAGAAAATTTTCAAAGGAAAGCGAGTCGTCGAAGTGACGCCCGATCCGGACGACCGGATCGTCTACGACGGGGCTTCTCCGGAAGCGTTTCGGGTCGCTCTCGAAGGCGCGCGCGTGCTGGGCACCGGTCGAAAAGGGAAATATTTTTGGCTCGAGCTCGATCGCCGGCCCTGGCCCGTCTTTCACCTCGGAATGTCGGGAAACGTCGAGATTCGCAAGAAGCGCGGATTCGAAAAGGCCTGGGGGGGTTCGAAGCTCTGGAGCGAACCGAGCCGCCAGGGCTTGAATCCGAAGTTCCTGCCGTTCTGCCGTCTCCGGATCGTCGTCGACGACGGTTCGGAAATGGCGATCACCGATCCGCGCCGTTTCGGCCGGATTCGGCTCGCCGACAACCCGCTCGCCGAACCGCCGATTTCGAAGCTCGGCCACGATCCGCTCATCGCGTTTCCGACGGCGCCCGAGCTCGGGAAGATCCTCGCGAAGCGTCGCGCGCCGATCAAGGCGGTGCTGCTCGATCAGGGGCTCTTCGCCGGGGTGGGGAATTGGATCGCGGACGAAGTCCTTTACCAGGCGAAGTTATCGCCCCATCGTCTCGCCGCGAAACTTTCGGCTCGCGAAGTGGCCCGACTTCGGACGACCCTCCTCGCGGTGATTCGAAAATCCGTCGCGGTCGACGCGAATTATGATCGGTATCCGAAGACGTGGCTCTTTCATCACCGTTGGGGAAAAGGGAAAGACTCGACGACCTCTCGGAAGCAGAAGATCATCCACGACACGATCGGCGGACGAACGACGGCCTGGGTGCCGTCAGTCCAGGTCTAGGGGATGGGGACCTACCGCCGGAATCTTTACCTTTGGGTCCTCGCCGGCACCGTCCTCGGCGCAGCGATCGGACACTTCGCGCCTTCGTTCGGGGCGAGCCTGAAACCCCTCGGCGACGCGTTCATCGCCGTCCTGAAAATGCTGATCGCGCCGATCATCTTCACGACGGTCGTGCTCGGCATTTCGGGCGCCGGAGACATGAAGAAAGTCGGGCGCGTCGGCGGGAAAGCGCTCCTCTATTTTGAAGTCGTTTCGACGATCGCGCTCGGAATCGGTCTTCTCGTCGGGAATTTACTGAAGCCCGGAAAGGGGTTCAACGTCGATCCGGCGACCCTCGACGTCTCCGCGACGGCGGAATACGTGAAGCGCGCCGGCGAAGTTTCGGTCGCCGACACGCTCCTCCACGTCGTCCCGAAATCGTTCTTCGACGCCCTGACCGGATCGGGCGATCTTCTCCAGGTCCTTTTCGTCTCGATCTTGTTCGGATACGGTCTGAACCGCGTCGGCGAGAGCGGGAAGGGGATCCGAGCGGGCGTCGATTCGGTTTCGTACGTCTTTTTCGCCATCGTCGGCCTCGTCATGCTCGCCGCGCCCGTCGGCGCGCTCGGAGCGATGGCGTTCACGGTCGGAAAATATGGGATCGGATCGATCGTCCCGATGATTCGCCTGATGGGAAGTTTCTATCTCACGTGCGCGCTCTTCGTCGTGATCGTCCTCGGCACGGTGGCGCGACTGACGGGCTTCAGTATCTTCAAATTTATCGCGTACATCCGCGCGGAACTCTTTCTCGTCCTCGGAACGTCGTCGTCCGAAAGCGCGCTCGCACCCCTGATGGAAAAACTCGAACGCGCCGGATGCTCGAAGTCGGTGGTCGGGCTCGTCGTTCCTTCGGGTTATTCGTTCAATCTCGACGGGACGAACATCTACCTCACGCTCGCGATCCTTTTTCTCGCCCAGGCACTGAACATCGAGCTTACGCTCGGCCAGCAGCTCACGGTGATCGGCGTCGCGATGCTCACCTCGAAGGGAGCGTCGGGCGTGACCGGAGCGGGTTTCGTGACCTTGGCGGCGACTCTGGCCGTCATTCCGAGCGTGCCGGTCGCGAGTCTCGCCCTGATCCTCGGAATCGATCGGTTCATGTCCGAGGCCCGCGCGCTCACGAACATCGTCGGGAATGGAGTCGCGACGATCGTGGTTTCCCGCTGGGAAGGCGAACTCGATCATGCCGCGCTCGACCGAGCCCTCGGCGGGAAGGCCCGAGAGGGGTAAAACCGCCCCGTTTCGCGGGCAAACGATCGATAAAGCAATTCCGGGGCCAGCGTGTCGACCCGAATCGTCCGGTTCCGCGGTTGCCGTTTCATCTCCGCTCGGTTCTGTGGCAATCTGGCTCGACGTCAAGTCCGCATGAACTCACCCTTTACCCCCTTTCGTACCCGGCTCTTCGGAGCTGATTTCGAGGACCTGATTCGTTCCGAGCTTTTTACGCCGGAACGATTCGACGAGCACGCGCGTTCGCTCGCCGGCGCCCAAAGCATTACCGACGACCCGACTCGCGGGGCGAAGATTTTCCCGCGCTTGCGAGCGAACGGAAAAATCCTCCGGGAGACGTATCGGATTCTTTCCGAAGCGGTGGCGGAGGATCGCGCGATCACGCCGGCCGCCGAATGGCTTCTCGATTCTTTCTACGTCGTCGACGAACAGATCCGCGACATCGAGCGCGATCTTCCCCGAAAATTCTACGACGAGCTCCCGAAATTGGCGGGCGGCTTCCTCGCCGGGTACCCGCGCGTTTACGGAATCGCCTGGGCGTATGTCGCCCATACCGATAGCCGCTTCGACCCCGAACTTCTCGTCCAGTTCGTCCGTTCCTACCAGCAGGTCCAGCCCCTGACGATCGGCGAACTCTGGGCGTTCTCGATCACGCTCCGAATCGTC
>JAYVXM010000538.1:0-11557 GCA_043785205.1 Bdellovibrionales bacterium | reverse complement strand
GCGCAGAAAGACCCGAAAAGACGATCGCCGTAGCAGCGGTACCGCCGCCGTTCGCCACCGTGAGGGTCGCGTCCGTCGAAGAGCCGATGCTGACGTTTCCGTACGCGTAATTCACGCCCGCGTTTAACGAGAGCGCGGCCACGGTCGCGCCGGTGCCGGTCATCGGACGCGTGGCGTTCACGACGCCGACGCCGTTATTGTAAGGAAGCGTGAGGGTGAGATTCGAGACGACGGCCGCGGTCGGCGCGTAGTTCACGACGACCGTGCACGAAGCGCCCGCGGCGAGGGCGGCGGCGCAGGTGCCGGCGGTGCCCGGATAGGCGCCGCCCGCGTAGGCGTACGGAGCGGTCAGCGCGGAACCGGAAAGCGCCGTGGCGCCGGTGCCGCCGGAATTCGTGACGGTGAACGTCGATGGAGTCGTCGAGCCGATCGGATGGGTGCCGAAGTCGTAAGTCGGCCCGCCGGATATCGCGAGCGAAGCCGGCGTGAGTCCGGTTCCGCGAAGCGCTTTCGTCACGGTCAGGGTCGCGCCCGAACCGTCGCCGTAAGAAACCGTGAACGTTTCGTTCGTGGTGACCGCAGCGGTCGGCGTGTAAGTGATGATGATATTACAAGTCGCGCCCATCGCGAGGGTTGCGCCGCAGTTTCCGCCGGTGCCCGGATAAGTGCCGCCTTTGTAGTTCATTGGCGCCGAAAGGCCGCTGCCCGCGAGCGCGGTGACGGATTGACCGCCGGAGTTCGAGAGTGTGACGGTGAGATCGACTCCGGGCGCGCCGATCGTGACGTTGCCGTAGTCGAACGGGCTCGCCGCCGGCGCGGTGATCGAGAGTGCGCCGAGCGTTTGGCCGGTTCCGTTCACCGCGATCGCGGACGAGACGGTCGAAGTGCCGTTATAATAGGAGGCGGTCAGCGTCCGGCTCGTGAGACCGGCGGAACCCGGAGCATAAGTAACGACGATCGTGCAGTTCGTAAGGGAGGCGAGGGTCGCGGCGCAGGTCCCGCCGGTACCCGGGTAGGCGCCTCCTTTGAAATCGATGGGAGCGGAGAGTCCGCTGAAACTCAAGGCCGAAGCGATCAATCCGCCCGCGTTCGCGACGGTTAACGTCGCGTCCGTGCTCGTGCCGATGTTCTTCGTACCGAAGGCGTAAGGCGATCCGCCGTTGATCGTAAGCACGGCCGCGGCGGTGACCGAGGCCGAAAGGATGACGGAAATATTGCCGCTTCCCGTCCCCGAAGCGTAGTCGATCGAAACGACGTTCGAAAAAGTTCCGGAGCTCGCGGGAGCGGTGAAGAGAACGGTGATCGAACAGTTTCCTTGGATCGGCTGGGCGCAGGTTCCGCCGGTTCCGGGAAAAGTACCACCGTTGAAGGTGAAATTCGGATCACTGTTCGAACTCGAGCTGATCGTCGCGTCGCCGGTTCCGGTCGTGGAAATCGATAGGCGAACGAGATTCGTGGAGCCGGCGGCGACGGTGCCGAAGTCGTAGGCAGGAGCGTCGACAAACGCGAGGGTCCGCGTGTTCTTAGGGCCTCCGCCGTTCGCGGCCCCGGAAATCGTCTGTCCGATGCAACCCGTGGCGAGCCCCGCGCAAGCGACGAGCATCGCGAGCGCACGGACTACACCGTGTAATTTAAATCGAGTGTTCGACATACGTACTTCTTATCCGGTCCCACTTTATATCTGATCGGATCACTCAACTATAAGCTTTAGGAATTGTGCGAGATAGTGCGTTAATGTTGACTCAAACCAGAGTGCATTTACTCGGTTATGACGTTCCGCATTCTTCATCATTCGCGACGGATTTTTCGGTCTAACCTCTCAGTCTTCCAGCCGTTTCGTGGCACCGCCAGAAGCGATGAAGGTCGGAGTCGCCTAGAAAAACCACGCATTGCTTTCGACGAGGGCAAAAAAACCGTCTTATTTTAAGTTTGGGAGCCCTATAGGTCTCGTTTACGCTGAGGGGGCGCCAGAAGAATGGCGTCATTCCTATCACGGAAGAAACCAAGGGAGCCCTCGTTGAGAAAAGCATTCGTCCTCGATACCAACGTCCTTCTTTTCGATCCCAACGCGATTTTCAAGTTTGGAAATAACGACATCATCATCCCGATCGTCGTCGTCGAGGAAATCGATCGCTTCAAGCGCGAAATGTCGGAAAACGGGCGCCATGCGCGACACTTCTCGCGCCTCGTGGACAAGATGCGCGCCGACGGAGAACTTTCGAAAGGCGTGAAACTTCCGAACGGCGGGATTCTCACCGTCGAACTCGGAACCGAACAGCCGCTTCCGTTCGAACTCCAGATGGATAAGGCCGATAACCGAATTCTCGCGCTGACCATCACGCTGAAAAAAGAGCAGCCGAAGCGCCCGATCGTTTTCGTCACGAAGGACATCAACCTTCGGATCAAGGCCGACGCGCTTGGTATTCTCGCCGAGGACTACGAACCGTCAAACGTCGATCCGGACGAGGCCTATACCGGCGTCGCGACGGTTTCCGTCGACGCCCACCTCGTGGACGAATTTTACGCAAATAAAAAACTCGTCTATCCGGACGGCGCGAAACTCTTCAAGCCGAACCAGTACGTCATCCTGAAGGACTCCGCGAACCAGAACCATACGGCGATGGGCCGTTACTCGAAGGAACTCGAGTGCCTCGTGCCGGTGATCAAGCCGGCGGAAGGGCTCTGGGGAATCTTCCCGAAGAACTCGGAGCAAGCCTTCGCCATCGACGCGCTCCTGAACGACGAGATCAAGCTCGTTTCGCTCGTCGGGAAAGCCGGTACCGGGAAAACGCTCCTCGCCATCGCCGCCGGCCTCGCGAAGACGGTCGACGAAGGCGTCTACCATCGTCTCCTCGTCTCGCGTCCGGTCTTCCCGCTCGGAAAGGATATCGGTTACCTTCCGGGCGATATCGAAGAGAAGCTGAATCCATGGATGCAGCCGATCTATGATAACGTCGACTTCCTCTTCGGCGCCACCGGCGGCGCGAAGGGCGGCGCCTCCCGCCGTGGCGCCGGCCGTGGCGCCCAGGAACTCATGAACCAGGGATTGCTCCAGATCGAACCGCTGACCTACATCCGCGGACGTTCGATCCCGCAGCAATACCTGATCGTCGACGAATCCCAGAACTTAACTCCGCACGAAATCAAGACGATCATCACCCGCGCCGGCGACGGCACGAAGATCGTCCTGACCGGCGATAGTTTCCAGATCGACAACCCGTACGTCGATGCCGCGAACAACGGCCTCGTCTATCTGGTCGAGCGATTCAAGGACGAGGCGATTTCGGCCCACATCACGCTTTCGCGCGGTGAGCGGTCGAAGCTTTCCGAGCTCGCGTCGAACCTGCTCTAAAGGAGCGGATCGATCGATTTTCGTCGCGGTGAACTGCCCCGTCGGTCGGGGGTTCGCGGAGGTCCGTGTTTTGCATTTTAGATTCCTGAAAGAGGAATCTCGAAATGAAAACTTATGAATATGGACCCGAAGCGAAGAGCGAAACGTTCGCATCTTCGGTGGAAAAATCCCGCTCCGAACTGAGTCGCGCGGCGACCGCGGAGCCGGGCGGAAAAGTGACCGCATTTATCGAAGCGCAGACCGGAAAGATGCCCTGGGTTTCTTTTCTCGGCTTATCGGTAATCAGCATGGCGGCGTCGGCCGCGATCGTCGCTACCCGCAAGTCGGAAAAGGATTACGCGAGTTTCGTCGGACTTTGGGCCCCGTGCTTCATGCTGCTCGGAGTGTACAATAAGCTCCTGCAAATCGAGCGACGACTCGATGATCGCGCTCGATTCATGCCGGAGCCGCACGCGGACGTTCCGACGTCGACCGCTTATCTGAGTTAAAGCGCCTTTTCGCGGTTTAGTCGGTCGGCGACCGTCGCGCTCTCGTGGATCACGCGGTCGAGGATCTGGACTTCCGATCCCGCGAAACCGAATGCGCGCATCCGGGCGAGGCTATTCGGATTCGTGCTCAGATTCGTTAAATTATAGACTCCAGGATTCTTGAATTCAGGCTCGGAGATTTCCGCCTTTTCACCCACGGTAAGATTCGCCGCGAGCCACGCGCCGACCGCGCCGGTGGCGTGGCACGACAGGCAATCGATGGTAAGCGAAGCGTGCTTCGTCGGGTCGATCGCCCGCCGCTGGATTTCGGCGAACCGGACAAGTTCCCGGCGGTCGCGCCGAGCGGCGCGCGAGTCGCGAAGGAGGGCGCGAAGGTCGTCCGAAGTCGAGAGCGGCCGGAGCGTCGCCGGCGCGGCTTCGGAAAATTCACGGGTCGAATCGCCCGTCGCCGAAGCGTTTCCGTACCGGATCTCGAGTTCAGAGCTGTAAGAGATCCACATCGGGTTCAAGCGAAGGACGGCGGTGCGCTCGAAAACGCTGAAGCGCTTGAAGACCCGCTTCCGGCCGCGGTCGGAGGGGAGGGTGACCGAAAGGGTCCGGAGGCGCGACTGGGCGATCCACGGTTTCAGCTTCATGCGAAACCGGCGGGCGAACGTGCCGGTCAGGCCTTCCTTCCGGAAGCCCGGGTGAACGCCGAGCGCGAGCCCGGCGGTCGGCATCGTCTTTAGGGAAGCGAGGTCCTTGAGCACGCGCGGCCACTCCGAGTCGCTGATCGGATAGAACGTGTGGAGCGCCGAATCTTCCGCCGTCGTCGCCGCGCCGCCCGCGGCGAGATCGACGGGCTGCCACGCGACGCGGATTTCCTTTTGGCAGGCGTCCGGGAAGTGCTCGCGAAAACACGGATCGATCCGGAACGAAACGGCCATCCACTTCGCGTAGAGCGGGCGAAGGGCGTCGCGATCCGCCGGATCGAACGAGGCGATCAACTCGTCGTAGATCCCGGTCGGAATGAGATTGTCGATTCCGGAATGTCCGCGATCCGAGGGCGTCGCCGCCCGAAACGTTGCCGCGAATTCCGTCGCGGTCCTCGGAAGGGGAAGGAGGATCGAAACGTCGTTTAGATCCCAGCGCGGCGCGGAGGCGCGCGCGGAACCCGCGAGTCCGAGGAGAAGGCACGCGCCGAGAAAAAACGGATTAACTGGTCTTGCCTTCACGTGCGGCCGCAATTTCATACTCCAGATGGCGACGGTAGGACCGGGAGAGGATTTTCAGTTCTTGGGAATCCGCGCACTCTTCGAGCGCGCGGAAGAGGTGTCTCCCCTTAAGCATCAACGCCGGAGTGAGGGTGCCGGCGGCTTTACGCTCTTCTTGGAAACGAACCATTTCCTCGAGAAGTTCGACTTTCGACATGGACAGGATCCGCGCGTGGTACGCCAGTTCTTCGGCGTCCGTTTCGCGGAGGGCTTTAAAGGCTCGGAGGGAGACAACGTTCGACATGGAATAATCCTTCTTCCGGCCGGGGCCGGGCGTCCCCCATAGAGCAAGGCGGGGGCCAGAAACAACGCACAGCATATAATAGACCGGGTCTTTTCTAACCCAACGGAATATTGAGTCATTTCAGAATGCCCGGGACCGGGCAAGGGCGGCAGCACCGCGCATCCGCTGCCTATCTTCTCGACGGACCGTGAAAGATTTAGCCGTCAGGGGGCTATCGGTAGGGCGCGGGTCGCGTTTTGTTCAAGTCGAAGCCCCCGGAATCCGAAAGGAATCTGAGGAGGTTTAACCTCATGGACACCTTTTTCGGACGGATTCGTAAGCAGAACTTGAGATCGGGAATCTTGGCCGCGACGATCGCGGGCTTGGCGTTCGCGCCGTTCGCCTCGCTTCACGCCGGTACGCGGATGATTCCGCCGCCGCCGCCGCGCCATCAGAACGATCCGACGATCGACGGCGTTCAGCAGGATTCGGAGTGGGGAACCTTCCCCGGTCAGGATCGTTGGCAGGCGCTTCGCGACGACGAAGGCGAGGAGATCGATTTCGATCGGGGTACGATGCATCGGCGACAAGCCGCGAATCGCGCGCCGGCCGGTCTCGAGGTGACGCCGAAGAAGGGCGCTACCGCCGACGACGGTTGGAAGTCGACGCCGATCGACGATAATCGACAGCTGACGAAAGAAGCGACGACTTCGACGGGCGCCCGCCCGGTCCTGAGGCGCGTGACGAAATCGCAGGCCGCACGTCAGGAAGCGGAAACGGAGAAATTCGTGACCGAAGTCGCCGATCCGATCGCACGTCGGAAGGGGATCCAAGAAGTTTCGATCATCGCGGGCGACCTCGGGTTCTTCCCGAAGACGATCTTCGTCAGCCGCGACGTTCCGGTTCGCCTCTTCGTGACCGGCGCTTCGAAGGGCTCGCTTTGCATCATGATGGACACGTTCAACGTCCGAAAGCAGATCCGGTCGAACAAGATCGAGGAGATCACGTTCGTCCCGAATCAACCGGGCACCTACCGGTTCTACTGCCCGGTGAACGGCTCCGAAGGAACGATGGTCGTCAAGGAACTCACCACGGCGACGCCGGGAGAAGGGTAAGCCAATTCCGTGAGGAGCGTTTTTGAAGATAGCGTAGCGACTTTTCTCGCGAACATTAAGCCCTACCTCGACGATGACTCGGTCTCGGAAGTCCTCATTAACGGACCGAACGAGATCTTCGTCGAGCGGCGGGGGAAGCTCGAGCGCGTCGAAGCGAAATTCAAGGACGAGCAGGCGCTCCAGGCTGCCGTTCGGAACATCGCCCAGTTCGTCGGTCGCCGCATCGACGAGGAGAATCCGACCCTCGATGCCCGTCTTCCCGATGGATCACGGGTTTCGGCCGTCCTTCCGCCCTGCTCGCGGAAAGGGACGACGATGTCGATTCGTAAATTCTCGAAAGGCACGCCGACGTTCGTGGACCTCATCCAGCGTCAGTCGATCACGAAGGACGCTGCGCGCTTTCTCGACGTCGCGATCTATCTCGCGAAGAACATGATCATCTCGGGGGGGACCGGTTCGGGAAAGACGACCCTTCTGAACGTCCTCGGTTCCCGGGTTCCTGGCCATCAGCGCCTCATCGTCATCGAAGACGCGAGCGAGTTGAAGATCGCCACCGATCACGTCGTCTTTTTCGAGACCAAACCGCCGGATCCGGTGGGAAAAGGCGCGGTCTCGATCCGCGATCTCGTCCGTTCCGCTCTCCGGCTTCGCCCCGACCGGATCATCGTCGGGGAAGTCCGCGGTCCCGAGGCGCTCGACCTCATCACCGCGATGAATACCGGCCACGGCGGCTCGATGGGCACCACCCACGCGAACACGCCCTACGACGGTCTCGTTCGGCTCGAAACGCTCGCGATGATGGGCGATACCCAGGTCCCGCCTTCCGCGATTCGTCGCCAGATCGCCGCCGCCGTTCACATGGTCGTCCAGATCAAGCGGCTAAACGACGGGACCCGGAAAATCACGAACATCACCGAAGTGATTCCCGAGGTCGATGAACACGGGAAGTACCAGATCCAGGATATATTTACGTTCATCCAGCGCGGAATGACCGCGGAAGGAAAAGTCGTCGGCGACCTTGTCCCGACGGGCGTCCTTCCGACGTTCATGGAAGAGATCGAGGTGAATCGGCTTCCGTACGCCCGCGATAAGTTCAATCCGCCCGACTGGGCGCGCGAATACTTCGCGAAGGTCGCGAAGACCCTGAAAAAAGTGGCCTAATTCCGCCTACGGACCGCCCAGGACGGGCTGGATTCAAACCCCGAAAAATGAGATCATTCGCTCAAACCATGTCCCGCGCCGCGTCCGAGCATACCCCGCAAACGAAGTTTGATCTCATCGTCCTCGGATCCGGCCCGGCCGGGCAGCGCGCCGCGCTCCAAGCGGCTAAGGTCGGGAAGACCGTCGCGATCGTCGAAAAATATCCGCTCGTGGGAGGGGGATGCGTCCACTTCGGAACGCTCCCGTCGAAATCGTTTCGGGAGTCGGTTTACCGATATTCCCTCGGATCCCGCGGCGTTCTCGGAAGGGACTCGGACGAGAAAGGCGGAAAGAAGCCGTCGCTCCTCATCCCGGACATGCGTCGGCTTCTCCGGCGTAAAGAGCGGGTCGTCGCCGACGAAACCGCGGTCATCTCCAATCAGCTCAAGCGAAATGGCATCGCGATCTTCACTGGCGAGGGACGATTTCTCAGCGCCACGTCCCTCGAGGTCACGCGCGGAAAGAAGAAGACCGTGCTTCACGCGGACAAAATCTTCGTCGCGGTCGGCTCGCGGCCGGTCGCTCCGTCCCACCTTCCGGTCGACGGAAAGATCGTCCACGACAGCGACACCATCCTCGACCTGAAAACGGTCCCGAAAACGATGGTCGTCCTCGGCGCTGGCGTCATCGGATGCGAGTACGCGTCGATGTTCTCGATGGCGGGAACGAAAGTGATCCTCGTCGATAAGCGGAACCGGATTCTCGCGTCGGTCGACCAGGAGATCGTCGCGGCGCTTCGGCATCGCTTCGAATATCAAGGGATGGAGATCGCGCTCGGCGCGGAAGCGACGAAGATCGAGCTTCCGAAACGGGGCGCGAAGACCAAGGGCGCGGTCGTTCACCTTTCGAACGGGAAAAAGATCCGCACGGAGACGGTCCTCGTCGCGATGGGACGTTACGGAAACACCGAAGAACTCGGCCTCGAGGCGATCGGCGTTCACCCCGACGATCGCAAGCTCCTGAAGGTCGATTCCCATTTTCGCACGACCTTATCGAATGTTTACGCCGTCGGCGACGTGATCGGCGCTCCGGCGCTCGCCGCGACGGCGATGGAGCAGGGACGGATCGCGTGTTGTCACGCCTTCGGGATTTCGATGAAGACGGGAACGAATGCCGTCGAAGCCGAACACGAGATGCCGAAGAACTTTCCGTACGGAATCTACACGATTCCGGAAATTTCGATGATCGGCAAGACCGAGGAGGAGTTGAAGACCGAGGGGGTCGACTTCGTGATTGGCCGCTCTCGGTACAAAGAGCTCGCGCGCGGACAGATCGTCGGAGACCGGTGGGGAATTCTCAAGCTCCTCGTGGATCGCGAGAGCCTGAAGATCCTCGGCGTTCACATCGTCGGGGATAACGCCGCCGACCTGATCCACATCGGCCAGGCCGTGATGGCCTTTGGCGGCGACGTCACCTATTTCGTGAATTCCGTTTTCAATTACCCGACCCTCGCGGAAGCGTACAAGACTGCGGCGTTCAACGCCGTGAATACGCTCCGCGACCTCGCGAAGAAGAAGGCCTAGGCGGCTCCCTTCGCCGATCAGAGGTGCCGAGGCTCGGCCGCGGTAAAAACCCGTTAATTCCACGTTTTAAACCTGACATTCCGCGACAGCCGGTGGTAGGGTTACCTCCTCCTATGATCAGCACCGCGGAAGTCACCCTCGCTTACGGTAGCCACAAGCTCTTCACGGACGTGAACATCAAGTTCGTGCCCGGGAACTGTTACGGACTCATTGGCGCGAACGGCGCTGGCAAGTCGACGTTCCTGAAGATCCTGTCCGGCGAAAATCAGTCCTACGCGGGAACGGTCTCCGTTACGCCGGGCGAGCGGATCTCGTTTCTCCGCCAGGATCACTTTTCCTTCGATGATGAAACCGTTCTTCAAGTGGTCATCCTCGGTCAGAAGCGTCTCGTCGAGGTGATCAAGGAGAAGGAAGCGCTGTACGCGAAGGAAAATTTTTCGGAGAAGGACGGCGAGAAAGCCGGCGACCTCGAGGCGCTTTTCGCTGAGCTCGGCGGATGGGAAGCCGAGAGCGACGCGGCTTCGCTTCTCGCCGGACTCGGCATCGGGACGGAACTCCACGGGAAGAAACTTCGCGAAATCGGCGACGACGAGAAGGTGAAGGTCCTCCTCGCCCAGGCGCTCTTCGGAAATCCCGACATCCTCCTTCTCGACGAACCGACGAACCATCTCGACGCGGCGGCGATCCGCTGGCTCGAGGACTTTCTCGCCGATTACCCGAAGACGGTCATCGTCGTTTCCCACGATCGGCACTTCCTGAATCAAGTCTGCACCCATATGGCGGACATCGACTTCGGGAAGATCCAGCTCTACAACGGAAATTATCAGTTCTGGTACGAGTCGAGCCAGCTCGCGCTGAAGCAGATGCAAGACAAGAACAAGAAGGCCGCTGACAAGGCCGAAGAGCTGAAGGCCTTCATCGCGCGTTTCAGCGCGAACGCCTCGAAATCCCGTCAGGCGACGTCGCGGAAAAAACAGCTCGAAAAGCTTTCGATGGACGAGATCAAGCCGTCGTCCCGGAAGTACCCGTTCGTCTCCTTCAAGGTTCAACGCGAAGCCGGCGATCAGCTCCTCCGCGTCGAAAATCTCACGAAGACGATCGACGGCGTAAAGGTCCTCGACCGCGTGACCTTTTCGCTCCGGAAGGAAGATAAAGTCGTCTTCATCGGCGACACCGAACTCGCCGTCACGACGCTCTTCCAGATCCTCATGGGCGAAATTCCCGCGGATAGCGGCACGTTCAATTGGGGCGTGACGACGAGTCGCGCGTACTTCCCGAAGGACAACGCGAAGTTCTTCGACGGCCGGGATCTCTCGCTCATCGACTGGCTTCGCCAGTATTCGCCCGACCAGTACGAAAACTTCGTCCGGGGTTACCTCGGCCGGATGCTCTTCTCAGGCGACGAGGCGATGAAGAAAACGAAGGTCCTTTCCGGGGGGGAACGCGTCCGTTGCATGCTCGCACGGATGATGCTCGTCGAGGCGAACGTCCTTCTCCTTGACGGACCGACGAACCATCTCGACCTCGAATCGATCACCGCGGTGAACGAAGGACTGAAGAAGTTTCCTGGCACCGTGCTCTTCGCATCGCATGATCGCGAGTTCATCGAGACGATCGCGAACCGGGTCATGGAGATCGGCGTCCGCGGCGCCCGCGATTTCGAAGGAAATTACGGCGAGTACGTGGAAAGCCTGAAGAAATAGAGCGATGAATTTCCGGATGAGACTCTTCGGCGTGATCCTCGTGTATCTCTTCGTTCTCTTTTCGGCTTACGCAGAGGAAGCTGGTTACCAGTTCGTTTCGAAGACCGGCGATTTCGAGCTCTATCAAAAAAAGAGCGCGGGGGACGCCGATCTCATCGCCTTCCGCGGAATCGGGCTCCTCCGGGCTACTCCGGTCGAGGTCGCGACGGGCATTCTCGACCGCGAGCGCCGGCCGACGTGGATGCGCGACGTTCGGGACCTCCGCACGGTCCGCGTCCTCGGTCCCGGGCACTTCGTCGAGTACAGCGCGGTGAAGACCCCATTTATCATCAAGAACCGCGACTTCGTCGTCCGCTCGGACGTCGAGGTCGACCTGGCCCGCACGAGAGTTCTCATCGTCAGCCGGTCCGTCGTCGACGCGGACGCGCCGCCGACCTCCGCCGTGCGCGGCGAGATGACCGAGGGGCGTTTCCTGATCGAACCGGGCCCGATGCCCGGCACGACCCGAATCACGGCCGACATGGACGTCGATCCGAAGGGTTCCGTCCCGCGGTGGATCGTGAATAAATTCCAGAAGAATTGGCCGGTCGGAATGTTCTTCGGGCTGAAGAACTTTCTCGCGACGAATCGGCCGACGCTGCCCGAAGACCTCCGTCCAGTGTTCGCGGCGCGGCCGATTCCGGAGCCTTCGGCGAGCGTC